>NZ_QOZT01000028.1:0-40669 GCF_003345135.1 Acidovorax sp. BoFeN1 | reverse complement strand
GGGCTGGCGGGCGTGGTTGTGCTGGCATTTGTCTGGACAGCCGCAGATGCCCACTGGCAAGCCGCTGTGCCCAGTTTCTACAGCCGTCTGGCACAGCAGGGTGGATGGCTGCTGGTGATCTCGGTTCTGTTCATGGTGGCCATGAGCGTGGCGGGTGACCTGGTGGAGTCGCTCATCAAACGCAGCGCAGGCGTGAAAGACAGCAGCGGCCTGCTGCCGGGTCATGGCGGAGTGCTGGACCGGGTGGATGCCTTGTTGCCAACGCTTCCACTGGCCCTGATGCTGACCCGCCTCACAACACCTCTATGAAACAACGACTCACTGTTCTGGGCTCTACTGGTTCGATTGGAACCAGCACACTCGACGTGGTGGCGCGCCACCCCGACCGTTTTGAGGTGTTTGCCCTGAGTGCCGCCACCCAGGTCGATCTCATGCTGGCGCAGTGCGCTCAATTCAGTCCGCGCTTTGCGGTGATGGCCAGCGCTCCCCATGCCCGCCTGCTGGCCGAAAAAATCAAGGCAAATGGGCTGAAAACCACCGTCCTCCAATCGCCAGATGCTCTTGAAATAATAGCATCCAACGACGATGTGGACACGGTCATGGCAGCCATTGTCGGGTCGGCAGGGCTGGCGCCGTGTCTCGCTGCGGCATGGGCAGGAAAGCGTCTTTTGCTGGCCAACAAGGAAGCGCTGGTGGTGGGAGGCGACGTGTTTCTGGACGCGGTGCGCGAAGGGGCGGCCACGTTGCTGCCGATCGACAGCGAGCATTCGGCCATCTTTCAGTCCCTGCCCGAAGATCCGGCCACCTGGACGCAGCGGGTAGAAAAAATCATTCTGACTGCATCGGGGGGGCCGTTTCGTACCCGCACGCCTGATTCGCTGCGTGATGTCACGCCAGAGCAGGCCTGTGCCCATCCCAACTGGAACATGGGGCGCAAGATTTCGGTGGATTCGGCGACCATGATGAACAAGGCGCTGGAGGTGATTGAGGCGCGCTATCTCTTTGGTCTGGCTCCGGTGCAGCTGGATGTGGTGATCCACCCCCAAAGCATCATCCACTCCATGGTGCAGTACCGCGACACCTCGGTGGTGGCGCAGCTGGGTACCCCCGACATGCGGGTGCCCATCGCCTATGGTCTGGCGTGGCCTGAGCGGGTTGAGTCAGGGGCCGCAGCGCTGAATTTTCACGCACTCTCGGCCATGACTTTCGAGGCCATTGATGGCCATGGGCATCGCGACAGGTTTCCTGGATTGCAGCTGGCGTGGGATGCCTTGGCGGCTCCGCAGGGCACCACAGCGGTCCTGAATGCGGCCAACGAGGTGGCGGTGGCGGCCTTTCTAGAGCGTCGTATCCGGTTTGATCAGATTCACCACCTCAATATTGCAACTTTAGAGGCGGTTTCTCCCTCGAACCCCGATTCGCTCAATGCCTTGTTGGCCCTGGATGCCCAGGCGCGCAGTGTTGCCGAGCAGGCCATCGGCCGACTGGCGGCCTGAGTGCGGTTGATTCACGGAGTTTTCGCATGCTGCTGACCCTCGTCGCTTTTGTTGTTGCCCTGGGCTTGCTGATCGCCGCCCATGAGTATGGGCATTACCGGGTGGCCGTGGCGTGCGGTGTCAAGGTATTGCGGTTCTCGGTGGGTTTTGGCAAGCCTCTGCTGCGCTGGCAACCCAAGGGCTCGCCCACCGAGTTTGTTTTGAGCGCGTTTCCGTTGGGCGGCTATGTGCGCATGCTCGATGAGCGTGAGGCGCCCGTGCCCGAGGCCGAGCGGCATCTTGCCTTCAACACGCAGCCCTTGCGCTCGCGCGCAGCCATCGTGGCGGCGGGCCCCATTGCCAACCTGCTCTTGGCAGTGCTGTTGTATTCGGTGGTGAACTGGAGCGGTGTCCAGGAGCCCAAAGCGCTGCTGGCCAGCCCGGTAGCGGGCTCGGTAGCGCAGGCTGCAGGTCTGCGTGGCGGGGAGCTGGTGCACGGTGCGGCCCTCGGTTCGGGCGAACTGGAGCCAGTGCGTTCTTTTGAAGACCTGCGCTGGTTGTTGACCCGCGGCGCCCTGGAAGGCGAACGGGTCCGGCTGGAGGTTGAACCGACGCCTGGAGCTCTGCACCGCGAGGTATTGCTTGACATGGAGCAGATCGATGCGCGCGAAGCAGATGCGCAACTCTTTCGCAAGGTGGGGCTTCTAGGCCCCTGGACACGGCCCGTGCTGGGTGAAATCATGGCCGATAGCGCTGCGCAGCGCGCGGGACTCCGCCAAGGCGACGTGGTACAGAAAATAGGCGCAGTGGAGGTGGTGGATGGCCAGCAGCTGCGTGAGCTGATTCGCCAGTCCGTGCGCGACGACTCGGCCGTAGTGCAGCCCTGGCGTATCGAGCGCGCCGGCCAGCAGATGACCGTGGACGTGATGCCCGACGTTCACAAGGAACAAACCGGCAGTGTGGGCCGCATCGGCGCCTATGTCGGCGCGCCGCCCGAGTTTGTCACGGTGCAGTACGGCCCGCTGGAAGGGGCGTGGAACGGCATAGCGCGTACCTGGGATGTGTCTGTCCTGACTCTGCGGATGATGGGCCGCATGGTCGTGGGTCAGGCGTCGCTGAAGAACCTGAGCGGGCCCCTCACCATTGCCGACTACGCGGGCCGCTCGGCCAGCATGGGCTTTACTCAGTATCTGGTTTTCCTGGCGCTCATCAGCGTCAGCCTTGGGGTGCTGAACCTGCTGCCCTTGCCTGTCCTCGATGGTGGGCACCTGATGTATTATCTTTGGGAGGGCGTGACGGGCCGGAAGGTGTCGGATGCGTGGATGGAGCACCTGCAGCGCGGTGGCGTGGCGGTTCTTCTTCTCATGATGTCCATTGCCCTGTTCAACGATATCACCCGGCTCTTTGGCTAAACTTTTTGCTGCATTTCCCTGCGACTTGCGGCTCCCGCTTCACTCATGAAAAAACACATCAATCGCCTGGGCGTGCGCACTGCATCGGCCGTTGCCGCCATGGTTTTGGTCGCCAATGCGGCGTGGGCCCTGGAGCCCTTCAAGGTGCAGGACATTCGGGTGGAGGGGCTGCAGCGTGTGGAGCCCGGCACCATCTTCGCATCCATGCCACTGCGCGTGGGCGATGACTACAACGACGAAAAGGGCGCCGCCGCCATTCGGGCCCTGTTTGGTCTGGGGCTTTTCAAGGACGTCCGGCTGGAGGCCACTGGTAACGTGCTGGTCGTCGTGGTCGAAGAGCGTCCCACCATTGCCGATGTCGAATTTGCGGGCACCAAGGAGTTCGACAAGGAGGCCCTCAAGAAGAGCATGCGCGACGTGGGGCTGACAGAAGGCCGGCCTTATGACAAGGCACTGGCCGACCGGGCCGAGCAGGAACTCAAGCGCCAGTACATCAACAAGAGCCTGTACGGGGCCGAGGTGGTTACCACCGTGACGCCCATTGAGCGCAACCGTGTCAACCTCACCTTCACGGTGGTGGAGGGTGAGCCGGCGCGCATCAAGGAAGTGCGCATTGTGGGCAACAAGGCTTTCGGCGAGTCCACGCTCAAGGGGTTGTTCGACCAGGACACCGGCGGCTGGCTGAGTTGGTACACCAAGTCGGATCGCTATGCCCGCGCAAAGCTCAATGCCGATCTGGAGACGCTGCGTTCCTACTATCTCCAGCGCGGATACCTTGAGTTTCGCGTGGACTCCACCCAGGTGGCCATCTCGCCCGACAAGCAGGACATTTCCATTGTGGTCAATGTCTCCGAAGGCGAGCGGTTTGTGGTGTCGGGAGTCAAGCTCGAAGGCAACTACCTCGATCGTGAAGACGAGTTCAAATCGCTGGTCGCCATCCGTCCCGGCGAGCCCTACAACGCTGATCAGGTCACCGAAACTACCAAGGCCTTCTCCGAATACTTTGGTCGATTCGGTTTTGCGTTTGCGCGTGTCGAGGCGGTGCCGGACATTGACCGCGAAAACAACCGCGTGTCGCTGGTGCTTCAGGCCGAACCGGCCCGCCGGGCTTACGTGCGGCGCATCAATGTGAGCGGCAACAACCGCACCCGTGATGAAGTCGTGCGCCGCGAATTCCGGCAGTATGAGTCTTCGTGGTACGACGGCGAGAAGATCCGCCTGTCGCGGGACCGTGTGGACCGTCTCGGGTACTTTACCGAGGTGGGAATCGAAACCCAGGAAGTGCCCGGATCGCCGGACCAGGTTGACCTTGTGATCAGCGTCGCCGAAAAACCCACCGGGTCTTTGCAGCTCGGTGCGGGTTTCTCCAGCGCTGAAAAGGTGTCCTTGTCATTTGCCGTCAAGCAGGAAAACGTATTCGGTTCAGGCAACTACCTGGGGGTGGATGTCAACACCAGCAAGTACCGCCGTACTTTGGTGTTCAGCACCACCAACCCGTACTTCACACAGGATGGCATCTCTCGAACGCTGGACCTTTACTACCGCACCGACAAGCCCTATGAAGATCAGGGTGGCAATTACCAGCTGGTCACTACGGGTGCATCCATGCGTTTCGGGGTGCCCTTCAGTGAGACCGATACCGTATTCTTCGGCGGCGGCATAGAGCAGACCAAGATCAAGCCCGGCACCAACATCCCGGCCGCGTACCTTGCCTACGCAGACACCTACGGCTTCAGTAGCAGCTCCATTCCCCTGACCATCGGTTGGTCGCGCGATGACCGTGACAGCGCGCTGGCTCCAAATTCGGGTCGTTACCAGCGGCTCAATTCCGAATGGTCTGTGGCGGGTGACGCGCGCTACCTGCGGGCGAACTACCAGTACCAGCAATACATCCCGTTGAACAAGCGGTTCACGGTGGCCTTCAATGGCGAGCTGGGTTATGGCAAGGGCATGAATGGTCGTCCGTTTCCGGTGTTCAAGAACTTCTACTCCGGTGGCCTGGGTTCAGTGCGTGGTTTTGACCAAGGCACCCTGGGACCGCGCGATGTGACGGGCGCCTCTTTGGGCGGGCCGAAGAAAGTCACGCTCAATGCCGAGCTGATGGTGCCGTTTCCAGGCGCTGGCAATGACCGCACGCTGCGCCTGTTCACCTTTGTGGATGTGGGCAATGTGTATGGTGAAAATGACAAGGTCAGTTTCAGCGACATGCGCGCGTCAGCGGGTGTGGGCTTGAGCTGGATTTCTCCCTTGGGTCCGCTGCGTCTTGCCTATGCACAACCGGTGCGCAAGTTCGCCGGCGATAGAATTCAGAAACTTCAATTCCAGATTGGTACGTCCTTCTAATGAAATCACTTTCCCGTCATTTCACACTGGCCCTGCTGCTGAGCGCGCTGGCCGTGGCTTCCCCTGCGCTGCAGGCACAAGAGTTCAAGGCCGGTTTCGTCAACACCGACCGCATCTTCCGCGAGGCCACTACCGCCAAGGCGGCCCAGTCCAAGCTGGAGCAGGAGTTTTCCCGTCGCGAGAAGGAACTGATCGAGTCGGGTAATGCCCTGAAGTCCGCCACCGAAAAATTCGAGCGCGAGGCTCCCACCATGGCCGAAAGCCAGCGCACCACGCGCCAGCGTCAGCTGGTGGACCAGGATCGCGAGTTCCAGCGCAAGCGCCGTGAGTTCCAGGAAGACCTGAACGTGCGCAAGAACGAAGAACTTGCCCAGGTTCTCGAGCGTGCCAACAAGGTGGTCAAGCAGGTTGCCGAAGCTGAGAAGTACGACGTCATCCTGCAGGAAGCCGTCTATATCAACCCCAAGCACGACATCACTGACCGGGTGATCAAGGCGCTGAATGCTGCAGGCAAGTGAGCTGCGGCGCAGGGTGGGTGGCGCGTGAGCTTGCTCCTTGGGAACATTGTTGACGCGCTGGGCGGATCGCTGGAAGGAGGGCTGCGGGACACCGCGGTGCTCCGGATCGCGCCGCTCGAAACCGCCGGCCCAGGGGACATCAGTTTTCTGAGCCACCCGCGCTACCAGCAGCAACTGGCCGCCTCTCGGGCGGCCTGTGTCATTGTGGCGCCCGCCATGCGCGAGCCTGCGCTGGCGCGGGGGGCATGCATTGTGGCGGACAACCCCTACGTCTATTTCGCACGGGTCACGCAGCTTTGGCGGCAGCACCATGGTGCTGCCGTGCAATCCGGCGTGCATCCCAGCGCCGTGGTGGATGTCGGCGCGGTCGTGCATCCCAGTGCGTCGGTGGGCCCGCTGTGCGTTGTGGAGCGCGGCGCGCACATTGGTGCAGGCACGGTGCTGAAGTCGCGTGTGACGGTGGGCGAAAACTGCCACATTGGCGCGCGCTGCATTGTGCACGCGGGTGTGGTGATAGGCGCCGATGGCTTTGGCTTTGCGCCACAGGGCGGTGAATGGATCAAGATTGAACAGCTGGGTGCGGTGCGCATTGGCGACGACGTGGAAATTGGCGCCAACACCTGCATTGATCGTGGTGCGCTGCAAGACACCGTCATTGAAGACGGCGTCAAACTCGACAACCTGATCCAGATCGGCCACAACGTTCACATTGGCAAGCATTCGGCCATGGCCGGGTGCGTGGGGGTGGCCGGCAGTGCCACCATTGGCGCGCACTGCACTGTCGGTGGCGGTGCCATCGTCCTGGGCCATCTCGAACTGGCCGACAACGTGCACATCTCTGCAGCCACGGTTGTCACACGCTCGCTCACCAAGCCGGGTCAATACACCGGTATGTTTCCCATCGACGACAATGCGCGCTGGGAAAAAAACGCTGCCACACTCAAACAACTGTACGGCTTGCGAGAGCGCGTCAAGGCGCTGGAGCAGGCTCTCAAGGCAGCATGAACGGAAGAACAACTCGATGATGGATATTCACGCAATTCTCAAGCAACTGCCTCACCGCTACCCGTTTCTTCTGGTGGACAAGGTGATCGAGCTTGAGAGCAACACCCGCATCAAGGCGATCAAGAACGTAACGTTCAACGAGCCTTATTTCATGGGGCACTTTCCCGGACACCCTGTGATGCCGGGGGTGCTGATTCTGGAAGCGCTGGCGCAGGCGGCGGGTCTGCTGGCGTTTGACGCCATGGGCAAGGTGCCCGATGAAAACAACATCTACTATTTTGTCGGCATCGACGGTGCGCGTTTCAAGCGCCCGGTGGAGCCCGGTGACCAGTTGATCCTGGAAATCACGATCGACCGCGTGCGTGGTGGCATCTGGAAGTTCAAGGGCGTGGCGCGTGTGGGCGAGGAAGTGGCCTGCGAGGCCGAACTCATGTGCACGATGCGCAGCGTTGGCTGAGTGCGCCTTTGCAAGCCGTGAGCAACATCCATCCCACAGCCATCGTCGATCCGCGCGCTGAAATCGACGCGACGGCCAGCATCGGGCCATACAGCGTGATCGGTGCCCATGTGGTCATCGGGGCGGGCACCACCGTGGGCCCGCACTGCGTGATCGACGGGCGCACCACGCTGGGCCGCGACAACCATATCTTCCAGTTCAACTCCATTGGCGCGATTCCCCAGGACAAAAAGTATGCGGGCGAACCCACCGAGCTGGTGATAGGCGACCGCAACACCATCCGCGAGTTCTGCACCCTGAATCTCGGGGTGCCTCAGGCCGGCGGCATCACTACCGTGGGTGATGACAACTGGATCATGGCCTACACTCACATCGCCCACGATTGCCATGTGGGCAACCACACCACGCTGGCCAATAACACCACGCTGGCCGGTCATGTGCACCTGGGTGACTGGGTGACGGTGGGCGGGCTCACCGGCATTCACCAATTTGTAAAGGTGGGGGCGCACGCCATGGTGGGATTTGCCAGTGCGGTGGCGCAAGATGTGCCGCCGTTCATGCTGGTGGACGGCAACCCGCTGGCCGTGCGCGGCTACAACGTGGTGGGGCTGCGTCGCCGGGGCTTTTCGCCAGAGCGGCTGGCCGCCGTCAAACAGATGCACAAGCTGCTTTATCGCCAGGGCCTCACGCTGGAGGCCGCGCGTGTATCCATCGCTGACCTGGTGCAGTTGGTGCCGGAGGCTGCTGGCGACGTGGCGATGATGGAGCAGTTCCTGGCCGACGCCACGCGCGGCATCGCGCGCTGAAGGGCCGCTGATGAATGCATCCCCCCGCGTTGCCATGGTGGCGGGCGAAACATCGGGTGATCTGCTGGCAGGGCTGCTGCTGGATGGCCTGCAGGCACAGTGGCCCGGGTTGCAGGGGCAGGGCATTGGCGGGCCGCAGATGGCGCGCCGGGGCTTCACGGCCTGGTGGCCCAGCGAGCGGCTGGCGGTGCATGGCTACAGCATGGAGGTGCTGCGCCGTTTGCGCGACATCCTGAGCATTCGCAAGCAGTTGCGCGCGCGCTTGCTGCAAGACCGGCCCGATGTGTTCATTGGCGTGGATGCGCCCGATTTCAACCTGGGCCTGGAGGCCGACCTGCGCGCTGCCGGCATCAAGACCGTGCATTTTGTCTGCCCTTCGATCTGGGCTTGGCGGGCTGATCGGGTCGAAAAAATCCGCCGCAGTGCAGACCATGTGCTGTGCATCTTTCCCTTCGAGCCGCAATTGCTGGCCCAGCATGGCATTGCCGCGACCTATGTGGGGCATCCGCTGGCAAGTGTGATCCCCATGGTGCCAGACCGCCATGCCGCCAGGGCGCAACTGGGGCTGCACGATGGCGATGAGGTGCTGGCCATTTTGCCGGGCAGCCGGTCGGCCGAGGTCGAATACATCGCCTTGCCCTTCTTTCGGGCTGCAGCGCTTATCCTTAAAGCGCGTTCAGCTATCAAATTAATAGTGCCTGCCGTGCCCACCCTGCGTGAGCGCATTGAGCAGCTGGCCCATGCCAGCGGACTGGGCGATGCGCTGCAGATCGTCACCGGCCAATCACACACCGTGCTAGCTGCCTGTGATGTGACGCTGATCGCTAGCGGCACTGCCACGCTTGAAGCTGCGCTGTTCAAGCGCCCCATGGTGATTGGCTATCACATGCACCCCTTGAGCTGGTGGCTCATGCGGCGCAAGCAACTGCAGCCCTGGGTGGGGCTGCCCAATATTCTTTGCCGCGATTTTGTCGTGCCCGAGCTGATTCAGGATGCGGCCACGCCGCAGGCGCTCTGCGCGGCCACGCTGCAGTGGTTCGACGCCCGCGCGCACCAGAGTGAAAAAATCACCGCGCTCGAGCAGCGTTTTACTGCCCTGCACGAAAGCCTGCAGCGCGACACGTCCCAACTGGCTGCCGATGCGATCCGCAAAATCCTTGGCGCCTGAACAGGCCAGCCTGCCCTGGCATCCCCCCGGTCTGGTCGCCGGTGTGGACGAGGCTGGCCGTGGCCCGCTGGCCGGGCCCGTGGTGGCGGCTGCGGTCATCCTGGATGACCTCCATCCCATTGCCGGCCTGGCCGACTCCAAAAAGCTCACCGCCGCGCGGCGCGAGGCCCTGTTTGACGAGATCCGCGCACGGGCGCTGTGTTGCAGCATCGCTGAAGCCAGCGTCGAGGAGATCGACCGCCTGAACATCCTGCAGGCCACGCTGCTGGCCATGCGCCGCGCCGTGATGGGCCTGCGGCTCAAGCCAAAGATGGTTCTGGTGGACGGCAACCGGTTGCCCATGCTGGACATGCCCGCCGAGGCCATTGTCAAAGGCGATGCGTTGGTTCCCGCCATCTCGGCCGCATCCATTCTGGCGAAGGTGCACCGTGACCGCTGGTGCGTGCAGGTCGATGAGCAGTACCCTCAATACGGCTTTGCCGGGCACAAGGGCTATGGCACCGCCGTGCACATGGCTGCGCTGCGCGAGCACGGCGCTTGCATTCACCATCGGCGCAGCTTTGCACCCGTGGCCAAGGTGCTGGTCTGAGTTCCTTGTTGCCGCTTGCCTTTTCATTGCCCGCCCCGGACACCGCATGACCTCCGCTCCCCTGACCGTCATTCACTCGCGTGACAACGCTTTTGTCAAAGACTTGCGTCGGCTGTCGCAGGACAGCACGGCCTACCGCAAGCAGGGCCGGGTCTGGCTGGAGGGCGACCACCTGTGCAGCGCCGCCCTGCAGCGCGGCGTGCAGCCCGCCATTGCAGTGTTTTCAGAGTCTTTTTGGCCTATAGCCCCCGCTGTATATGCGAAAGCAGCTATTAAAGTAATAGTAGTTGCCGATGCCTTGTTTGCCGACATCAGTGGTCTGGAGTCGCCGGCGGCCATGGGTTTTCTGGTGGACACCGCCGCGCCAAGGGCGCTGCAGTCGGGTGTGGCCACGGTGGTGCTGGACCGCGTGCAGGATGCGGGCAACGTGGGTTCCATCCTGCGCAGCGCATCGGCGTTTGGCTTTCGGCAGGTGGCGGCGCTCAAGGGCAGTGCGGCGCTGTGGGCCCCCAAGGTGCTGCGCGCGGGCATGGGCGCGCATTTTGCGCTGGATCTGGTGGAGGGGCTCGCGTTGGATGATTTGCACGCTCTGGATGTGCCGCTGCTGGTTACCAGCTCGCACGCCGGGGATTTTTTGCACCGCGCCGCATTGCCCTGGCCTTGCGCCTGGGTCTTGGGCCATGAAGGGCAGGGCGTTTCCCCCGCGCTGGAGGCGCAGGCCGCCCTGCGCATACGCATTGCGCAGCCGGGCGGCGAGGAGTCACTGAATGTGGCCGCCGCCGCAGCCATTTGCCTGCATGCCAGCGGCGCCGTGCGCTGAAATTTGAACTTTGCCGGCGGGTCAGGCTGGAAAAGGAAGCACGTTGGGCGCAGTGCAGCAGCCCGCGCGCAGATGCTGCACAGCGGCATGAGGGCATTCGGAACGGAGTGTCGCCGGGTATAATCAGGGGCTTTTCTCGCAACAGCGTCGCCCGATCGCACCCAAAGCAACAACCCATCTGAGAGCAGCCGCCGGCATTCGTTGCGCGAGCGGCCTGCAGGCACCGGGCGACCGTAACCATCCGGAGAATCCAGTGCTTTTGTCTCTACAGGGAAAATTCCCCTCCGCCATCCTGGCGCTCGCAGACGGCACGGTCTTTATCGGCAATTCGATTGGTGCCACCGGCACCACCGTCGGCGAAGTGGTGTTCAACACCTCCATCACCGGCTACCAGGAAATCCTCACCGACCCCAGCTATTGCCAGCAGATCGTGACACTCACGTATCCGCACATCGGCAACTACGGCGTCAACACCGAGGATATCGAAGCTGACAAGGTCCATGCCGCAGGCCTGATCATCAAGGACCTGCCCCTGCTGGCCAGCAATTTCCGACAGACCGAAACCCTCTCGCAGTACCTGGTGCGCGAGCAGACAGTGGCCATTGCCAACATCGATACCCGCAAACTCACCCGCCTGCTGCGCAGCCAAGGCGCGCAAAACGGCGCCATCGTCGGCCTGGCGGCCGGTGAAACCGTGACGCAGGCGCACATCGACGCCGCGCTGGCCGCTGCCAAGGCGGCGCCCAGCATGAAGGGCCTGGATCTGGCCCAGGTGGTCACCACCGCCGCTGCATATCCCTGGGAACAGACCGAGTGGAAGCTGGGCACGGGCTACGGCAAGCAGGAGTCGCCCCGCTTTCATGTGGTGGCCTACGACTTTGGCGTGAAGCTGAACATCCTGCGCATGCTGGCAGAGCGCGGTTGCAAACTGACGGTGGTGCCTGCCCAAACGCCAGCCGCCGAAGTGCTGGCAATGAACCCCGACGGCGTGTTTCTGTCCAACGGCCCTGGCGACCCGGCGCCTTGCGACTACGCTATCACCGCGGTGCAACAGATCATCGAGAGTGGCGTTCCTACCTTTGGTATCTGCCTGGGTCACCAGATCATGGCCCTGGCCTCGGGCGCCCGGACGTTCAAGATGCAGCACAGCCACCACGGCGCCAACCACCCGGTGAAAGACCTGGACACGGGCCGCGTCAGCATCACCAGCCAGAACCACGGCTTTGCGGTGGAGATGGAGTCGCTGCCCGCCAACCTGCGTGCCACGCACATCAGCCTGTTCGACGGCACGCTGCAAGGCCTGGTGCGCACCGACAAGCCGGCGTTCTGCTTTCAGGGTCACCCCGAGGCTTCGCCCGGCCCGCATGATATTGCCTACCTGTTTGACCGCTTCACGGCATTGATGGCCACGGCCCAGGAGAAAAAATAATGCCAAAGCGCACCGACATCCAAAGCGTCCTCATCATCGGCGCCGGCCCCATCATCATCGGCCAGGCCTGCGAGTTCGACTACTCCGGCGTGCAGGCCTGCAAGGCGCTGCGCGAAGAGGGTTACAAGGTCATCCTGATCAACAGCAACCCCGCCACGATCATGACCGACCCGGCCACGGCCGACGTCACCTACATCGAGCCCATTACCTGGCAGACGGTCGAGAAGATCATCGCCAAGGAGCGCCCCGACGCGATTCTGCCCACCATGGGTGGCCAGACCGCGCTCAACTGCGCGCTCGACCTGTGGCACAACGGTGTGCTCGACAAATACAAGGTCGAGCTCATCGGTGCGACGCCTGAAGCCATCGACAAGGCCGAAGACCGCTTGAAGTTCAAGGACGCCATGACCAAGATCGGTCTGGGCTCCGCGCGCTCCGGCATCGCCCACAGCATGGACGAGGCCTGGGCCGTGCAAAAGAGCGTGGGCTTCCCCACCGTCATTCGCCCCAGCTTCACGCTGGGCGGCACGGGCGGCGGTATCGCCTACAACCCTGAAGAGTTCGAGACCATCTGCAAGCGCGGTCTGGAAGCCTCGCCCACCAACGAGCTGCTGATCGAAGAGTCGCTGCTCGGCTGGAAAGAGTATGAGATGGAAGTGGTCCGCGACAAGGCGGACAACTGCATCATCATCTGCTCCATCGAGAACCTGGACCCGATGGGTGTGCACACGGGCGACTCGATCACCGTGGCCCCTGCGCAGACGCTGACCGACAAGGAATACCAGATCATGCGCAACGCCTCTTTGGCGGTGCTGCGCGAGATCGGTGTGGACACGGGCGGCTCCAACGTGCAGTTCTCGATCAACCCCAAAGACGGCCGCATGGTCGTGATCGAGATGAACCCGCGCGTGTCGCGTTCGTCCGCGCTGGCCTCCAAGGCCACGGGTTTCCCGATTGCCAAGGTGGCGGCCAAGCTGGCCGTGGGCTACACGCTCGATGAGCTCAAGAACGAAATCACGGGTGGCGCCACGCCCGCGTCGTTCGAGCCTTCGATCGACTATGTGGTCACCAAGATCCCGCGTTTCGCGTTCGAAAAATTCCCCACGGCCGACAGCCGCCTGACCACGCAGATGAAATCGGTGGGCGAAGTCATGGCCATGGGCCGCACCTTCCAGGAATCGTTCCAGAAAGCCCTGCGCGGCCTGGAAGTGGGCGTGGACGGCATGAACGAAAAGACCCAGGACCGCGAAGTCCTGGAAAAGGAGCTGGGCGAGCCCGGCCCCGAGCGCATCTGGTATGTGGGCGACGCATTTGCCATGGGCCTGTCGGTGGACGAGGTGTTCGACCTCACCAAGATCGACAAGTGGTTCCTCGTGCAGATCGAGCAGATCGTAAAGATCGAACTGGAGCTGGACCAGCTGGCAGTGGAAAAGGGCGATGCAGCCCTGGCTGCACTCGATGCCGCCACGCTGCACACGCTCAAGCAGAAGGGCTTTTCCGACCGCCGTCTGGCCAAGCTGCTCAAGACCACGGAAAAGGCCGTGCGCGAAGCGCGCCGCGCGCTCAAGGTGCGCCCTGTCTACAAGCGCGTGGACACCTGCGCCGCCGAGTTCGCCACCAACACGGCCTACCTGTATTCGACCTACGAGGTCGCGCCCTACGGCGGCGTCGCAGAGTGCGAGGCCGAGCCAACCAACGCCAAGAAGATCATGGTGCTGGGCGGTGGCCCCAACCGCATTGGGCAGGGCATCGAGTTCGACTATTGCTGCGTGCACGCGGCCCTTGCCATGCGCGAGGATGGTTATGAAACCATCATGGTCAACTGCAACCCTGAAACGGTTTCGACCGACTACGACACCTCGGACCGCCTGTATTTCGAGCCCGTCACGCTGGAAGACGTGCTGGAAATCGTCGACAAGGAAAAGCCGGTGGGCGTGATCGTGCAGTACGGCGGTCAGACGCCGCTGAAGCTGGCACTCGATCTGGAAGCCGCAGGCGTGCCCATCATCGGCACCAGCCCCGACATGATCGATGCCGCCGAAGATCGCGAGCGCTTCCAGGCGCTGCTGCACGAGCTGCAACTGCGCCAGCCGCCCAATGCCACGGCGCGCACCGAGCCCGAGGCCCTGGAAAAGGCCGCCGCACTGGGTTACCCGCTGGTGGTGCGCCCCAGCTACGTGCTGGGCGGCCGCGCGATGGAAATCGTGCACGAGCAACGCGACCTCGAGCGCTACATGCGCGAGGCCGTGAAGGTGAGCCATGACTCGCCCGTGTTGCTTGACCGCTTCCTCTCCAACGCCATCGAGTGCGACGTGGACTGCGTGCGTGATTCGACCGGCGTGACCTTCATTGGCGGCGTGATGGAGCACATCGAACAGGCCGGCGTGCACAGCGGCGACTCGGCTTGCTCGCTGCCGCCGTATTACCTGTCCAAGGCCACGGTGGATGAAATCAAGCGCCAGACGGCCGCGATGGCCGAGGGCCTGAATGTGGTGGGACTGATGAATGTGCAGTTCGCCATTCAGGAAGCCGACGGCAAGGACATCATCTACGTGCTCGAAGTGAATCCGCGCGCCTCGCGCACGGTGCCCTTCGTGAGCAAGGCCACGGGCATCCAGCTGGCCAAGGTGGCGGCACGCTGCATGGCAGGCCAGACACTGGCCTCGCAAGGCATCACCAAGGAGGTGACGCCGCCATATTTCAGCGTGAAGGAGGCCGTGTTCCCGTTCGTCAAATTCCCCGGTGTGGACACCATCCTCGGCCCCGAGATGAAGTCCACCGGCGAAGTCATGGGTGTGGGCAAGACCTTCGGCGAAGCCTTCGTCAAGAGCCAGCTCGGCGCCGGCACCAAGCTGCCCACCTCGGGCAAGGTTTTCCTCACCGTGAAGAACAGCGACAAAGCACGCGCCGTGGACATCGCACGCCAGCTCGTGGCCCTGGGCTTCGAGCTGGTGGCCACCAAGGGCACGGCGGCGGCCATTGAGGCGGCTGGTGTGCCGGTGCAGGTGGTCAACAAGGTGACCGAAGGTCGCCCGCACATCGTGGACATGATCAAGAACGACGAGATTGTCATGGTTATCAACACGGTGGAAGAGCGGCGCAACGCCATTGCCGATTCGCGTGCCATTCGCACGTCGTCGCTGCTGGCGCGCGTGACCACGTTCACGACCATCTTTGGTGCCGAAGCCGCCGTCGAGGGCATGAAGTTCCTCGACAAGCTCGATGTGTATTCGGTGCAGGAGCTGCACGCCCAGCTGGTGGCCTGAGCCCCGGCAAACGCGGCATAATCTGCCGCTGACCAGACACCGCCGCGCGGCAACGTGCGGCGGTTTCCTTTTGTAGGGTCGCCAGTGGCATTGGCACGGAAATTCCGTGGCCATGTCGGGTGACTGACCGGTGGGGCTGCTGTGCCGCTTCACCGTTTTGATTGATGGAGACTCAACAGAATGGCCACCATTCCCATTACCAAGCGCGGCGCTGAAAAGCTCAAGACAGAGCTGCATCGCCTCAAGACCGTGGAGCGGCCCGCCGTGATCACGGCCATTGCCGAAGCGCGCGCGCAGGGCGACCTCAGCGAAAACGCCGACTACGATGCCGCCAAGGACCGCCAGGGGTTCATCGAGGGGCGCATTCAGGAAATCGAGGGCAAGCTCTCGGTCGCGCAGGTCATCGATCCGAGCGGCGTGGACGGCGGTGGCAAGGTGGTCTTTGGCGCCACGGTCGAGCTGGAAGACGAAGAGTCTGGCGACACGGTGAAATACCAGATCGTGGGCGAGGACGAGGCCGACCTGAAGCAAGGCCTGATCAATATCTCCAGCCCGATTGCCCGGGCCTTGATTGGCAAGGAAGAGGGCGACACGGCGGAAGTGCTGGCGCCGGGCGGTGTGCGGCGCTACGAAGTGGTGGCTGTCAGCTACCTGTGACGCCAGGCGCCATGCTCAGCCGCCTTCCTGCACTTTTGGCCGCCCTGTGGTGGGGCAGCCTGACAACGATCGGGTTCTTGGTCGTGCCGCTGCTGTTTGCGCACTTGCCTTCTCCCGCAATGGCGGGCGGCATGGCGGCACGGCTGTTTGCCGCACAGACCTGGGTGACGGTGGTGTGTTGCGTGCTGTTGCTGCTGATGTCAAGGCCAAAAGGCGAGGTAACCCAATATCCATGGGCGCAAGCAGCTATGGTTTTTATAGTTGGCGGGTTGCTGCTGGCCTTGCTGGTCCAGTTTGGTGTGGCGCCTCGCATTGTCGCCCGGCAGGATCTGCGCCTGTGGCACTCGGTGGGTAGCGTGATGTATGCCCTGCAGTGGTGCTGTGCCCTGGTGGTGCTCTGGCGAACCTTGCGGGCCACGCCAGCACCCACCTGACAAGGCCCGGTTCAGGGCCTTTTCAGGCAGCAGCAGTCTCTGCCGCCGTGTTCCCCGGTCACTCGTGCCAGTGCTCGGCCACCCAGGTGGCGGGGCGGATGTAGCGAAAACGGCGATTGCGCCGCCCTGCCAGCGCATCCGGGGGGTTGCACTCCCCATGAAAGATCACGATGCGCGCGCCTGGTGGAACGAAGGGGGCCTTCCAGTAATTGGTGGGCCAGCGGGGAATGCCGTGGTATTTGAAGCTCGGACACCATGCGGCGGGCCAGTACTGCAGCTTGCCTTGTTTGTGCAGAAAATCTGACAAGTAAGCCTGTTCGTTGCGAAACTGCTGACGAATGGTGTCGAAATGGCCCCGAAAATATTCCAGCACGTCCGGGTGGGCGCCCAGTTCGAACCGGTACACAGACGAGTTGCCGGTGATGCGCCAAGGCCGCTTGTAGTCGTGGATGATCAAAAACTCACCGGGCTGGGTGAAAAACTCATCCAGGCTACCGGTAATCACCACATCCACATCCAGGAACAGCGCAGTGCCCCGCAGTCCGTGCAGATCGGCGCTGAACGTGGCCAGCTTGGTCCAGCCCCGTTCCGGAATGCCGGCGGGCAAATCCAGGGGCGGGATGGGCAAACACTGCACTTCGCTGCGTATGCCTGTGCTGTCGTCCGTGAGGCAGACGAAACGGAAATCTCCGCTCAGGTGGCGTCGCACCATCGCGTAAAGGCGATTGACATATTCGGGGCCGTATTTCGTGCCCCATTTCATGCAGATGACGTGGCGCTCATGCGCCGATACTGCGGCTGTCATGCGGCTCAGTCAGCCTGGCGTTTCTTGACCGATTTGAGCTTGGGCTTCTTGGCCCGCTTGATCTGCCCGCCGGGCGTGAGGCGCTGGTTGCCCAGCACGCGCAGTTGCTTGATTTCGGGCCGCTGGCCACCGCGCTTGCTGTATTTGAGCACCTTGACGTCGCGTGGGCCGGGCATGCGGTCTTCGTCGGGCGTGCGTTCCTTGGCGGGCTGCGGGCGCCAGAGCACAAGAAGCTTGCCGATGTGCTGGATGGGTGCGGCGTTCAGGTCTGCGGCGAGTTGTTGGTATATCAGCTCACGTGCGGCCCGGTCGTCGTTGAAGATGCGCACCTTGATCAGCCCATGGGCGTTCAGGGCGGCATCAATTTCTTTTTGCACTGCGGGGGTCAGGCCATCTCCTCCCACGAGGACCACGGGGTCGAGGTGGTGGGCATTGGCGCGATGTTCCCGGCGCTCTGCGGGAGTCAGTTGAATTTGGGACATGGCCGTATTATGTCTGCGGCTGGTTGCGGCGCATCTTCGTGTCGCTTCGCGAAATGAGCCCCGGACGCAATCGGCGGTACCGATTGTCGAGAGACAATGGAGCCGTATGAAAGTAAAAACCCAAAGCAAGAAGGTCAACAAGGCCTGGTTGAACGACCATGTCAATGACACCTACGTCAAGCTGGCCCACAAAGAGGGTTATCGGGCCCGCGCGGCCTACAAGCTCAAGGAGATCGACGAGCAGCTGGGGTTGATCAAGCCGGGCCATACGGTGGTGGATCTGGGCTCCACCCCAGGCGCCTGGAGCCAGTATGTACGCAGGCGCCTGTCTCCTACCGGTGCAGCGGCCGGGCAACTCAATGGCTGCATCATTGCGCTGGACGTCTTGCCGATGGAGCCGGTCGAGGGCGTGACCTTCCTGCAAGGAGACTTCCGGGAGTCCGAGGTATTGCAGCAGCTGGAAGGCGCTTTGCAGGGGCGGCCGGTGGATGTGGTGGTGTCCGACATGGCGCCCAACCTGTCCGGAATTGATTCGGCTGACACGGCGCGCATTGCGCATCTCGTGGAGCTTGCCGTGGACTTCGCCTGCCAGCACCTGAAGCCCGAGGGTGCGCTGGTGGTCAAGCTGTTCCACGGTAGCGGTTATGGCGAGTTGGTAGCGCTTTTCAAGAGCCGTTTCAAAACCGTCAAACCGCTCAAGCCCAAGGCATCGCGCGACAAATCCTCCGAAACTTTTCTGGTGGGCATGGGTCTCAAACCACTGGCTTGAGGTAAACCGCTCCATCATTTTTTGTGCCATGGGGCTTAAAGCCCGCGCTGAGTCCATGGCCGGGAGGGGGAATAAGCCTCCTCCCAAGGCTTGAAACACATAAAATGGTCCACACGTATGCCACTACGGCTTCGTGACCGTTTTTTCCGCGACTGGAGTCCTGCTTGAACAATCAGTGGTTTTCAAAAATTGCCGTGTGGCTGGTCATTGCCATGGTGCTGTTCACTGTATTCAAACAGTTTGATACCCGCACTGGCGCCAGTGCTGGCCATGTCGGCTATTCGGAGTTCCTGGAGGAAGTTCGAAACAGTCGCATCAAGAGTGCCACCATCCAGGAAGGCCAGGGCGGCACTGAGATCATTGCAGTCACCAACGATGACCGCAAAGTGCGCACGACTGCCACCTACCTCGACCGCGGCCTGGTCGGCGACCTGATTGCCAACAACGTCAAGTTCGACGTTAAGCCCCGCGAAGAAGGTTCCCTGCTCATGACTCTGCTGGTCAGTTGGGGCCCCATGCTGCTGTTGATCGGCGTGTGGGTGTACTTCATGCGCCAGATGCAGGGCGGCGGCAAGGGCGGCGCATTCAGTTTCGGCAAGAGCAAGGCGCGTTTGCTAGACGAGAACACCAATACCGTGACCTTTGCCGACGTGGCTGGTTGCGATGAAGCCAAGGAAGAAGTGAAGGAAGTCGTCGACTTCCTGAAAGATCCGCAGAAATTCCAGAAGCTCGGTGGTCGTATTCCCCGTGGCTTGCTGCTGGTAGGCCCGCCCGGAACCGGAAAGACCCTGTTGGCGAAGTCAATTGCTGGCGAAGCCAAGGTGCCGTTCTTCAGTATTTCGGGGTCCGATTTTGTGGAAATGTTCGTTGGCGTGGGCGCATCCCGTGTGCGCGACATGTTCGACAACGCCAAGAAGAACGCCCCCTGCATCATCTTCATTGATGAGATTGATGCCGTGGGCCGCCAGCGTGGCGCTGGCCTTGGTGGTGGCAATGACGAGCGCGAGCAGACCCTGAACCAGATGCTGGTCGAGATGGATGGTTTTGAGACCAACCTGGGTGTGATTGTTGTGGCTGCCACCAACCGCCCCGACATCCTGGACGCAGCCTTGTTGCGCCCCGGCCGCTTTGACCGCCAGGTGTATGTGACGCTGCCCGACATTCGTGGCCGCGAGCAGATTCTGAACGTGCACATGCGCAAGATCCCGATCGGCCAGGACGTGGCCCCAGGCATCATTGCCCGTGGCACGCCCGGTATGAGTGGCGCCGACCTGGCCAACCTGTGCAACGAAGCTGCCCTGATGGCTGCGCGCCGCAACGCACGCACCGTGGAGATGCAAGACTTTGAAAAGGCCAAGGACAAGATCCTCATGGGTCCCGAGCGCAAGAGCATGGTCATGCCCGAGGAAGAACGCCGCAACACGGCCTATCACGAGTCTGGCCACGCCCTTATTGGCAAGCTGCTGCCCAAGTGCGACCCCGTGCACAAAGTCACCATCATTCCCCGTGGCCGTGCCCTGGGTGTGACGATGAGCCTGCCTGCGCAGGACCGCTACAGCTACGACCGCGAGTACATGCTCAACCAGATCAGCATGCTGTTTGGTGGCCGTATCGCCGAAGAAGTGTTCATGAACCAGATGACCACCGGCGCCAGCAATGACTTTGAGCGTGCCACGCACATTGCCCGTGACATGGTTACCCGCTATGGCATGACTGACGCCCTGGGCCCGATGGTGTACGCTGAGAACGAAGGCGAAGTGTTTCTGGGCCGTTCGGTGACCAAGACCACCACCATGAGCGAGCAGACCATGGAAAAGGTGGACATGGAAGTGCGCCGCATCATCGACGAGCAATACAACCTGGCCCGCCGTCTGATTGAAGAAAACAGCGACAAGATGCACGCTATGGCCAAGGCCTTGCTCGAATGGGAAACCATCGATACCGACCAGCTTGACGACATCATGGCCGGCAAGGCGCCTCGTCCGCCCAAAGACTGGACGCCGCGTACGCCTCCGTCCTCGGGTGACGGCCCCAGCGGCGGATCGCCTGCCGTTGCCACAGAGCCAGCCCCCACCGTCGCCTGACGCCGGGGAGCGTGTTCACTACAAAAACGGGGCTTGCGGCCCCGTTTTTGTTTGTTTTTATTGGAAGCCCATGCTCTGGCAAACCACCCGTTTCACCATAGACCTCACACGCCCGCAGACCATGGGCATTGTCAATGTGACGCCAGACTCCTTCTCCGACGGGGGACGCCATGGCTCGACGGCCTCTGCTTTGCGCCACTGTGAGCAGCTTTTGAAGGATGGTGCCGATATCCTGGATATCGGCGGCGAATCTACCCGCCCTGGCAGCCCGGCTGTGGAGCTGGAGGAGGAACTGGCGCGTGTGCTGCCCCTGGTGCGCGGTGCCGTTGGCTTGGGTGTGCCGATTTCAGTGGATACCTATAAACCCGAGGTCATGCAGGCTGTGCTCGACCTCGGTGCCGATATCGTCAATGACATTTGGGCTTTGCGCCAGCCAGGTTCCGCGCAGGTGGTGGCGCGGCACCCGCGGTGCGGTGTGTGCCTGATGCACATGCACGGCGATCCGCAGACCATGCAGGCAGCGCCCATGGCGGGTGACGTATTGCAACAAGTGCTATCATTTTTGGAGCTATCAACGCAAGCCATGCAAGCGCTAGGGGTCGAAAAGACTCGAATTGTTGTGGACCCGGGCATTGGTTTTGGCAAAACCGTCGCGCAAAATTTCACGCTGCTGGCGCGCCAGCGCGAACTGCTGGCGCTGGGCTATCCCGTGCTGGCCGGCTGGTCGCGCAAGTCATCATTGGGCGCAGTCACAGGGCTGGATGTGGAGCAGCGGCTGCAGCCCAGCGTGGCGGCGGCGCTGCTTGCAGTGGAGCGCGGTGCGCGCATTGTGCGCGTGCATGACGTGCGCGAAACAGTGCAGGCCCTCGCCGTATGGCGTGCCATGGAGTCGAGCGAGGCGGTAGGGGCGCCATAGTGTTTGCTCCCGTGCACGCCGAAAGGCCATTTTTCAAGGATTTTTTTGCCTTGTCCGTCATGGCCCTTTTGACCGGAGTAGTGCATTAGCTCATGCTGGCAGGGCAGCACGGCTTCGCTGATGTTGGGCGGGACAAAGGCGAGTCCAGCGGTGCTGTAATACTTCCTTGAAACGCCCAGTCCCGATTGGGGCCATTGCTTTCCGGCCAGCCTTGGGCGTCAAGCCGGGATTGGACTGATGTGGGCTCACAAGGCGGCGGCTGCGCCGTGCGCTAGACTCAAATGTGAAATAAAACAGCAGCGTAAAGTCGATTCCCATGACTCAAAAATATTTTGGTACCGACGGCATTCGCGGCACCGTTGGCCAGGCGCCCATCACCCCTGACTTTGTCTTGCGTCTGGCGCATGCTGTCGGGCGAGTGCTCAAACAGACTGAAGAGCGCCCCACGGTGCTGATCGGCAAGGACACTCGTATTTCAGGCTACATGCTCGAGAGCGCACTGGAGTCTGGTTTTAACTCGGCGGGGGTCGATGTGGTGCTGCTGGGGCCCCTGCCCACTCCGGGTGTGGCATATCTGACGCGGGCACAGCGCGCCAGCCTGGGAGTGGTCATCAGTGCCAGTCACAACGCGTACCCGGACAACGGCATCAAATTTTTCAGTGCACAGGGGACCAAGCTGCCGGACGCGTGGGAGCTGGCGGTAGAAGCTGCGCTGGAGGAGCCGCCCAAGTGGGCTGACTCTGCCACGCTGGGCAAGGCCCGCCGACTCGACGATGCAGCAGGGCGGTACATTGAGTTTTGCAAGAGCACGTTTCCGTCGGATCTGACCCTCAAGGGCCTCAAAATTGTGGTGGATGCGGCCCATGGCGCTGCCTACCAGGTGGCCCCCAAGGTGTTTCATGAGCTGGGTGCTGAGGTGCTGGCGATTGGGTGTGCTCCTGACGGCGTCAATATCAACCACGAGGTCGGTGCCACCCATCCGGACGCGCTGGTGCGTGCTGTGCGCGCCAATCATGCTGACTATGGCATCGCACTGGACGGCGATGCCGACCGTCTGCAGATGGTGGACGCGACCGGGCGTCTCTACAACGGTGATGAGTTGCTTTACCTCATGGCGGCCGATCGCATGGGACGTGACGAGCATGTGCCCGGCGTGGTTGGTACCTTGATGACCAACATGGCCGTTGAAGTCGCGTTGCAGGCGCGCGGTGTGAAGCTTGTGCGGGCACGCGTGGGCGACCGCTACGTTTTGGAGGAACTGGCCCGCCACCACTGGGTGCTGGGTGGCGAGGGCTCGGGGCATCTGCTGGCGCTGGACCGCCACACCACGGGTGACGGCATCGTCAGCGCCTTGCAGGTGCTGCAGGCGTGCGTGCGCAGTGGACAAAACATGGGGCAACTGCTGGCCGATGTGGTGCTCTATCCGCAGGTGCTGCTGAATGTCCGCCTGGCGCCGGGGCAGGACTGGAAGGCTAACAAGTTGTTGGCACAAACGACCCATGCCGTTGAGCAGGAACTGGGTAGCACCGGGCGGCTCCTGATTCGTGCAAGTGGCACCGAGCCTTTGCTGCGTGTGATGGTAGAGGCGCGCGATGCGCAAATGGCCAGTGCCTGCGCCCAGCGGCTGGCCGATGCGGCGCGCGCGGGTTAAGTGGCTCGGGCCGACTCAGAATATCCGGACGGGCGGGGAGTGGATTTGCCTGCTTAGCCCAGACGCTGGCGCATGAAGGTTTCCACCTCGGGCGCCGGCAATGGATGGCTGAAGTAGTAACCCTGGGCTTCATCGCAACCTTGCTCGCGCAGGAAGGTGAGTTGACCTTCGGTTTCCACCCCCTCCGCGATGGTGCGCATTCCCAGCGCCTGTGCCATGCGGATGACGGCACTCACGATGGCGCGGTCGTTGGCGTCGTGTTCCAGGTCTCGTACGAATGATTGGTCGATTTTGAGCTTGAAGATCTGGAACCGCTTGAGCTGGCTGAGCGACGAGTAGCCCGTGCCAAAGTCATCCATCGCCATCCGCACACCACGCGCATGAAGCTGGTCCATCGTGGCGGCTGCCGCCTGCGGATCATCGACCGCCACGCCCTCGGTCAATTCAAGTTCTAGCGCCTGGGCAGGAACGTCACAGGCTGCAAGTATTTGGCCCACCATTTCAGGCAGTTGCGGCTGGCGAAACTGAACGGCCGAAAGATTCACGGCCACGGTCAGACCGGTGATGCCGCTCATACGCCAGGCCTTGAGTTGCGTTAGTGCAGTGCGCAGCACCCACTCACCGATCGGAAGGATCTGCCCGCTGTCTTCTGCAATGGGGATGAATTCGGAGGGCGCAATGGTGCCCCACTCGGGGTGCTGCCAGCGCAGGAGGGCTTCCACGCCGTGCACTCTTCCCGTCGGCAGGTCCACCTGGGGTTGATAGTGCACGCTGAGCTGGTTGCGTTCAAGCGCCCGGCGCAAGGCATTTTGGAGTTGCAGCACCCGCACTGACTGCGCCTGCATTTCGGGCGTAAAAAACCGGAAGGTGTTGCGCCCGTCCAACTTGGCCTGGTACATGGCTACGTCTGCCGACTGGGTGAGGGTGTCGAAATCTTCTCCATCGCCGGGGAATAACGCGATGCCCATGGACGGGGCCACGGTGAGTTCGTGGTGGTCGATCTCGTAGTGGTGGCGAGACGCTTCCTGTAGCTTTCCGGCGACGTGGGCTGCGCCATGGGCGCTAGCGCCAGGCAGCAGCAGGATGAACTCATCGCCGCCCAAACGCGACACTGTGTCCTTGTCGCGCACCACAGCCCGCAGCCGCGCTGCAATTTCAACCAGCAGGGCATCCCCCACGCGATGCCCCAGCGAATCATTCACATGCTTGAAATGGTCAAGATCCAGAAAAATCACCGCCAACGGCGTGCCGGCCTCCTTGGCCAGGCGGATGGCGCATTCTGCGCGCTCCGCCAGCAGTGTCCGGTTGGGCAGACCGGTGAGAGGGTCGTAGTGGGCGAGCCAGTAAATGCGTTCCTGGTCCGCTTTGCGGTCGCGGATTTCGCTGTGCAGGCTGTCCACGGTGTCGCGCAGTTCACGCGTGCGGTCCTGCACCTGTTGCTCAAGTCGCTCGTGTGCCATGGCAAGCGCTGCCTGGGCTTGCTTGCGTTCGGTGACATCCATGGCGATCCAGACCGAGCCTTGGGACGGGTCGTCAGGGTCAAGGGATTTGCTGCGCATCTCGCACACCACGGGCGTGCCGTCCTTGCGGCACATTTCCACCTCCCCCTCGAAGGCTTGGCCAGCAGCCAGCATTGGATAGCACCTTCGGCCAACGTCTTCCCACACCGCATCACTGGCATACCAGCGCCTGGATGGGCCTTGGGCCAGTTCACCGGGGGCGTATCCCAGCATTTGCTCGAAATGGCGGTTGCAACGCGTAAGGTGCCGGTCACGAAGAAAAACAATACCGACCATGGCATGGTCGAACAGCAGCTGTTTTTCTCGTAGCGCATCGCTCAGTTGTGCCTGGGCCCGCTTTTGCTCATCAATGTCATCTAGTATCCAGATGGATCCCTCGGTCGTGTCCAGGGGGTTGATGAGGCGGCCTGTCAGGTTGCCCCAGAACAGTTCTCCATTGCAGCGGCGCATCTGGCGCTCCACGCGGTAGGTCTGGCCCCGTGCCATGGTGGGATAAGCGCTGCGCCCCAGTTCGCGAAATTCCTCACGGCTCGGGTAGAGGACTTCGCTGCTGAGCCCAATGATCTGCTGCGGTGACGCATAGCCAAAAATCTCGGCGTAACGTTGGTTGCAGCGCACCAGTACCCGCTGTCGCATGAAAACGATGCCCACCCCTGCGCTGTCCAGCAGGATCTGCTGTTCGCGCAGGGTGCGCTCAAGTTGCGTGTCAGGCACCGCGCCGAAAGACTGCAATTCTGGGGTGCTGTGCGGGGAGGGCATGAAACCGTGATGGTCAAGGAGCCAGGAGGCCCACAAATCTGTTCCAAAGTGTAGCAGCAGCCATTCAAGCGGTGTATTGATGGCAATCCAGCGTGCGCCATGGTTCCGGTGGCTGGCTAAAGGGGGAGCAGGGGGGGCAGATACCGAAGCGGGGCATTGCCACCTCTCGCCGTCGGTGTTGTATTGCCTGCGGAGAAAACCCTGCAATGCCAGTGTTTGCGGAGTCCATGCGTCACGGTTCCGACATGGCGCAGACATGGCCTTGTCACAGCAGGCTTTCAGACTGCACTGCGAGGAAGCGATGCCTGTCCATGGGTAGCGATTTCCGGAAAAACCCCCTTCCTTTCCCTAGGAGCCGTCCCATGAATGAGTCGCCCAGCCTGCATCTGCCGCTTTTATCGGTTTCCCTGTCAGCAGGGGAGCCTGGTCGCACAGACGGCAAAGGCAGCGTATCTCCGTTGGTGCAGGTGCAGGGGAATGTGCAGGTGGGTTGGGCACGGCACCTGGACGAAGTGCGTCAGGCACAGCGGCTGAGATTTGATGTTTTTGCTACAGAAATGGGTGCGCGTCTGTCAACGACCTTGCCTGGCCACGATATCGATCTGTTTGACGACTACTGTGAGCATCTCTTGGTGCGCGATGTGCCAAGCCAGCAGGTGATTGGCACCTATCGCGTGCTCACCCCGGCGCAAGCGAAGCGGGTGGGGGGCACCTACAGCGACAATGAGTTTGACCTGACCCGGTTGCGCAGTTTGCGGCCCCGCATGGTTGAGTTGGGCCGCAGCTGCGTGCATCCGGATCACCGCCATGGGGGTGTCATCTTGGCGTTGTGGGGGGCTTTGGCTGACTTCATGGTGCGCAATCAACTCGACACCATGATTGGTTGCGCCAGCATTCCCATGCTGCACAACGGTGTTGTGAGCGGCGACGCTGCGGCAAGCATCTGGCAGCAGTTGCGCCAGACCCATATGGCGCCGATTGATTTTCATGTGCGGCCCCGGTTGCCATTGCCGGTGGAACAGCTCGACGGATCTCTGCTGATCGAACCACCCGCCTTGATCAAGGGCTACCTGCGTCTGGGCGCCCGGGTTTTGGGGGCGCCTGCCTGGGACCCGGATTTCAATACCGCCGACCTTCCGATGCTGATGCGCATTGCCGATTTGCCGTCCCGCTACCGCAAGCATTTTCTGGGGGCCTGATGCGCGCGGCGTTTGACGCCTTGGGGGCTTGGGGCGCTGCCGCCGGAATGGCGGAGGTCACCAGCAACGCAGATGAATCGCATGTGCCAGAACCGTATTGTTTCAGGGCCGTGTTTATTTCCGATCTGCACCTGGGAACGCCAGGCTGCCAGGCAACGGCCCTGCTGGATTTTCTGAAGCACCACCCCAGCAAAACGCTGTATCTCGTGGGAGATATCGTGGACGGGTGGCAACTGCGTCGCCGATGGTTCTGGCCACAGGCGCACAACGATGTGGTGCAAAAATTGTTGCGCAGTGCCCGCAAAGGGTGCCGCGTAGTGTTTGTGCCGGGCAATCACGACGAGTTTGCCCGCGCGTTCGTGGGGCATTCATTTGGCGGGATCGAGGTGGTTGAAGATGCCGTGCACCTGACAGCCGATGGCCGGCAGCTCTGGGTGACCCACGGTGACTACTTTGATGGTGTCATCCAGTGCGCCAAGTGGCTGGCCTATCTGGGGGACAACCTGTACGAGTTCACTCTCAAGCTCAATCGGTATCTCAATTCGTTGCGGGCGCGCATGGGTCTGCCGTATTGGTCGCTGTCTGCATACCTCAAGGGCAAAGTCAAAAAGGCGCTCAACTATGTGACGGATTTTGAGGTGGCGGTTGCAGCCGAGGCGCGCCGGCGTGGACACCATGGCGTGGTGTGCGGACACATCCACCGCGCGGAGATGCGCGAGATCGACGGTATTCTGTATTGCAACGATGGCGACTGGGTCGAGAGCCACACTGCGCTGGTCGAACATATGGATGGTCGACTGGAGTTGTTGCAATGGCCCGTCCTTTGCAGGGCGCTGTCCACCGCCCCGATTGTGGAAGTGGCCACATGAAGATTGCGCTGGTGACCGATGCGTGGCATCCGCAGGTGAACGGAGTGGTGACCACACTCGTGGAGTTGGTGCGGCACCTGGAGGTATTGGGGCATGAGGTGCATGTGATCCACCCTGGCCAGTTTCGGACCCGCCCGTGTCCAGGCTATGCGGGCATCGATCTTGCAGTGCGACCGGCAGGGCCTTTGGGTCGAGCCATGGACACCATATGTCCCGACGCTATACACATTGCCACGGAGGGCCCCCTCGGATGGGCCGCCCGTGGTTACTGTCTGCGGCGCAAGCTCGCCTTCACCACGGCATTTCACACGCGGTTTCCTGAAATCCTGAATGCCGCCTTGCGTGTTCCGCTGGCGTGGGGATATGCGTTATTTCGGCACTTCCATCGCCCATCTTCGGGAATCATGGTACCCACCCAAGGGGTCCTGCAGATGCTGGAGCACCGTGGCTTTCGCAATTTGCGCCAGTGGACACATGGCGTCGATACGCAGGCATTCCCGTTTCAGGGGGAAGCTGTGCCCAGTCCTCTGGTGGGTGCGCTGGCGCATCCTGTGAGCCTTTTTGTGGGGCGAATATCGTACGAAAAGAACCTTGAGTCCTTTTTGCAGATGAAGATGCCTGGCACCAAGATTGTGTGTGGCGTGGGTCCACTTGAGCGACGGTTGAAGGAGCGTTACCCCGAGGTGCGCTGGGTCGGGCTTTTGGATCGGCAATCCCTTGCTGCACTGTATGCCGCTGCGGATGTGTTTGTGTTTCCCAGCCGCTCGGAAACCTTTGGGCTGGTCATGCTGGAAGCGATGTCCTGTGGGACCCCTGTTGCTGCTTACCCGGTGGATGGGCCGCTGCAGGTTCTTGGGGCTTTCGAGCCGCAAGGTGCGCGGGGTGGTATTTTGAACACCGATCTGCTGTCTGCTTGTCAGGCAGCGTTGGCGGTGCCCCGGCACGAAGCGCGTCGCCGTGCAATGGATTTCACGTGGACAAAGGCGACCGGGCTCTTCGTTCAGTATCTGGTGCCAGCCCGTTCAGGCGGGTTGAGTCGCCTTGTGTCTGTCATATAAGTTGTCACAGCGCTGTCATGTATGTGTTAAATACTGAAAGGGTTTTGTACAACCAGATATTGCGCGCCCATGTCTCCACTGTCCCATGAAGCTGCCGTGGCCTCGCTGGTCGCCAACCTGCCTGTCGTTAAGACAGGTGCCGGCGCCGCACAGACGCCCGACAGCAAGTCTGGAACGCAATCAGGACAGCAGCCGCCGGTAGAACTCCTGGACAGGGATCACAGCATTCTGGCTTTCAATGAGCGTGTTTTTGATTGGGCCGTTCGCACCGATGTGCCGCTGCTGGAGCGGTTGCGCTATCTGTGCATTGTGTCTTCCAATCTGGACGAGTTTTTTGAAGTGAGGGCTGCGCCGCACATCACCGCGGCCAAAAACGGTGAGACCAAAGGTCTGTATACAGAAGCATCCTTTGAAGCCCTGTCAGCCCAGGCGCACGATCTTGTTGCGCGCCAGTACGCTCTGTACAACGAATCGCTGGTTCCCGCTTTTGCAGCACAGGGCATTCGCATTGTTCCGCACGGTGAACGGTCTGAGGGCCAGAAGCGCTGGGTTCATGACTATTTCATGCGCGAAGTGCGGCCGTTGCTCATTCCCGTGGGGCTCGATCCTGCCCATCCGTTTCCACAGGTCGCCAACAAGTCCTTGAATTTCATTGTGCGCCTCAAGGGCCGTGATGCGTTTGGTCGCGAAAACGAAATCGCCATTGTGAAGGTGCCCCGTGCCTTGCCGCGGCTGATTCGCATGCCGCCCAAGGTTGCTCCCAAGGAGGCCTTGTTCGTCAGTCTTTCCAGCATCGTGCGGGCGCATCTGCACGACCTGTTTCCGGGGCGTGAGGTCACCGAGTTTTCGCAGTTCCGCGTTACGCGCCACTCCGATCTGGCGCTCGACGAAGAAGATGTCCGCAACCTGAGAACTGCCTTGCGCCAGGGCTTGCAGCACCGCCACTACGGCCAGGCAGTGCGTCTGGAAGTGTCTGCCGGTTGTTCTGTGTTTCTCTCGGACTTTTTGCTGGAGCAGTTTGACTTGCCGGGTGCCGCGCTTTACCGTGTTGGTGGGCCGGTCAATCTCGTGCGGCTAACCCAGCTGGTGGATCTGGTCAACGATCCCGCGTTGTTGTTTCCGCCCTGGCGCTCCGTCTGGCCGCGGCAGATGCAGCCCGGTGTTTCGATCCTGGAGCAATTGCGTCACCGGGACATTTTGATGCACCAGCCGTTCGAGAGCTTTGACGGTTTGCTGGCCTTTTTGCGCGAGGCAGTCAATGACCCCCAGGTTCTGGTGATCAAGCAGACCATTTACCGCACGGGTTCAGACTCGGAGCTTATGGATCTGTTGACCGAGGCGGTGCGGCGCGGCAAAGAGGTCATGGCGGTGGTGGAGCTCAAAGCCCGCTTTGATGAAGAAGCCAATATCAATTGGGCCGAAGCGCTTGAGTCCATTGGTGCCCAGGTGGTTTACGGTGTGGTGGGGCTCAAAACCCACGCCAAAATGCTGCTGGTTACGCGACGGGAAGGACGTCAGTTGCGGTGCTACGGGCATTTGTCCACGGGCAACTACAACATGCGCACTGCACGGCTGTACACCGATCTGAGCTATCTCACTGCGGATGAGGAAACCACCGCAGACATGGACGGGGTGTTCAATCATCTGGCCAGTCAGAATCGCCCGCCCAAGTTGCGCCGGCTGCTGCTGGCGCCGTTTCACTTGCAACGCCGCATGGTGGAAAAGATCGAGCAGGTGGGTCTTGCGGCCAGTCGTGGAGAAGATGCACGCATCGTTGCCAAGATGAACGCCCTGACCGACGAAGCCTTGATCCGGGCGCTGATTCTTGCCGGTCAGCGGGGGGCACGGATTGACCTGATCGTGCGGGGCGCTTGCATGTTGCCGGCCCAGTTGCCCGGTGTCACCGACAACATCTGTGTGCGTTCGGTGATTGGCCGGTTTCTGGAGCACACGCGGGTGTTTTATTTCCGATCAGGGGAGCAGGAGGATTTGTATCTTTCCAGCGCCGACTGGATGAACCGCAACATGATGCGTCGAGTGGAACTGGCGTGGCCGGTTACAGATCCGGTGCTGCGCCAGCAGATCGTGGATGAGTGCCTGGTGGCCTATCTTCACGACGACAAGGACGCATGGACGCTCAATGCAGATGGAACCTATGAGCGTGCTCGCGATCCCGTAACCGGTCGGGGTGCCCAGAATGCGCTGATGGGGCGATACAGCGCGCCTTCGCCTGCAGGGCGAACTGATCAGGGGCTGGCATGATGGACCTCATCCTCTGGCGTCATGCAGAAGCCGAAGAAGCGGCAGATGGAATGGACGATACAGCCCGTGCCCTCACCCCTAAGGGCGAGAAACAGGCGGCCCGCATGGCCGCGTGGCTGGACAGGCAACTGCCCGAAGGTTTGAGGGTGCTCTCAAGCCCATCGCGGCGAACGGAGCAGACGGCCAGGGCACTGGGACGCAAGTTCAAGATGCGCACCGAACTTCTGCCTGGCGGCAGCGTAGAGGAATTGCTGGAGTTGGCCCAATGGCCACGCGCGCGTGGGGCAGTGCTGATCGTTGGTCATCAACCCGTGCTTGGGCAGACAATTGCGCAACTGCTGGGTTTGCAGGCACCGGAATGCGCCGTACGCAAAGGCGCCGTGTGGTGGCTTCGCCAACGCGAACGGCTGGACCGTTGCCAGACCGTGCTCATGACGGTGCAGTCCCCCGAATTCCTATGACTCTCGGTCTTGGATGGCGCTGGAACACTCTCCAGCAGGCTCAACTTACTTGCGGGTAGTTTTGGTCGATTGTTTCGTGGCAGGGGCTTCAGCCTTGGGGCGGCCCGTTTTGATGGAGGGCACCGCCTGCAGTGCCGAGCGCAATGCTGCATCTGACAGCCCCGCCAGCATCTTCAACCCGGCGCGCAGCAACTCGCTTTTCTTGACTGGTTGGGCGAGCGCGTTTGCCCGTTGCTTCAGGGCCTCAATTACTGCGTACTCATCCTTGGGGATGGTGAAACTGTCGCGCACCAGTTTGGGCTTTTTGGCGCGGACTTCCTTGGCTGGCAGCGCTGGCGCAGGAGCAGCAGCCTTCGCCTTGGCGGGGGCGGTATCTGCGGGACGCTTGGAAGGCTTCTTTGCCGACGCTTTAACCACTGTCTTGGTTTCTTGCACCACCGCTTTTTTTACCTTGGAGGCAGCTGGCGCTGGATGTGTGCCCGCCGTAGTGGTTTTGGCTGCCTGTTGGGCGGTCGTTGAAGCAGCGTTCTGGCTGGGGGTCGGGTTGGATGTGGTCATGGTGAATGGATGAGTAAACGATATAAACAGTTTATATCGTTTTTTGCGCCCAGTCATCCCAGATTGAGCTCCAGCTCCCAGGGCGTTTTTTGCCAGGCCACAATTTCTTCGCGCAGCAGGTGGGCAGATTGCGGGTAGGCGGCAGCCCACCCTGCACGGGTACTGATCGTGTGGCGTGAGCCCAATGCCCGCAACGACAGGCCATCCACATCCGGGTCTCGACGGGCGTGGCACAGCGCAACCGCGACGCGAAGACTCAACAGTTGCAGGCAAAACCCTGGGTCATTGATCAGTTCGATTTCAAGCTTGCGGACCTTTCCCCGCTGTCCCAGCACCAGTGCGCCTAGCCTGTGCAGCTCTGAAACCGCAAACCCCGCCGCATCGGCGTGGTCAAGAATGTAGGCGCCATGGCGGTGGTAGTCGCTGTGCGAGATGATGCCGCCAATCTCATGCAGGCGAGCGGCCCATTCCAGCTTGCGTGCGGCACGCTCACTGGTCTGGGGTGTCGCCTGCGTGAAGAGGGTTGATGCAACACGGGCCACCCGTTCGGCCTGGGCTATGTCCACCGAGAAGCGCTGCATGAGGCCGTTCACCGTGGTGGTTCTCAAGTCGGTCTCGGGCTGCTCGCGGTCCAGCAGATCGTAGAGTGCCCCTTGGCGCAGCGCGCCTTGCGCTACATGCATCTGACGGATCTCCAGGAGGTCGAACACTGCCCGCAGCACACTGATGCCACCGCCAATCACGGGCCGTCGGTCTTCCTTGAGCCCTTCCAGTCGCACGCGGTCTGCCTGGTGTGAGCGCAACAGGCGGTCCTGGAGCCAGTCGAGGCCCTCCGCCGTGATGAGCCCCTCAGGGCCGCCCGCAGCCGCGAGGATGTCGCCCACCGCTCCAGCGGTACCGGAAGACCCGTAGGCCACATCCCAGGTGTCCGGTCGGAAGGTGCCAAGAGCCTCATCGAGCACCGCCTTGGCGGCAATTTCAGCGGCAAGAAAGGCCTGCCTTGTGAACTGCCCGTCGGCAAAGTAACGCGTGGACCATGCCACGCTGCCCACCCTGAAAGAGGCCACGGTGTGGGGCCTGAATTGCTGGCCAAGAATGAACTCGGTGGATCGGCCACCAATGTCCACCACCAGACGGCGCTCGTCTGACTGAGGAAGCAGGCGCGCAACCCCCTGGTAGATAAGCCGGGCTTCCTCGGGGCCCGAAACCACATCGATGGGGTAACCCAGAATTTCACCGCCACGGGCCAGAAATTCTTCTCGATTGCGGGCTTCACGAAGGGTCTGCGTTGCCACGGCGCGCACCTGGGCGCGCTCAAAACCCGCCAGCCGCTCTCCAAAGCGCGCCAGGCAGTCCCAACCGCGCTGCATGGCTTCCCGTGTCAGATTGAACTCTTCGTCAAGACCATTGCCCAGTCGCACGGTTTCCTTGAGATATTCCATTCGCTGGATGTGGCCATGCTCGAAGCGGCCGATTTCAAGGCGAAAGCTGTTGGATCCCAGATCTACAGCTGCGAGCAGTGTTCCGTTGTGCATGTTTCTGCGCGTGATGCGCTTGATCTCAAGCGGGCAGCATAGCACCCGCATACCGGTGTCCAGAGCGGTGTCAGCCGATGATGCGGCCGTCCTGCGTCAACATGCTTTGCGTCACGTAGGCGTTGGACCGTTTTTTCCCTTGGTAGGCCACCACATATCCGCCGACGTTCACATCATTACGCCGCTGCAACGCCGCGAGCATGCTGGCGCGGGTGATGGGGCCTGAAATGCCGCCAAGAATTTCAGCGGTGTAGCGCGCCGCAATGAACCCTGCCAAGCCTTGCGGCGAGGGGGCTTCATCAAAGAAGCGGCTCAGTGCGTCACGGTAAGCGCGCACCACGGGCAGGCTGGAGGTGATCAAAGGAACTGCCTGGGTGGCGATGATGGACGTGCCTTTGGGCGTGCCCCCCATCTGGGCGAGCACCTGCAAATTTACATCCGCCAGCGCTACAACAAAGCACTGTCTACCCGGCGGAGCGACCAGCTTGCTGGTAAACGCGTGCAGCTCTGGCGTACCTCCCACAAACAGAATAATGGTTTGCAATGGGTTGGTAAGTTGGTTGGCAGCAGGGCCAGTTGCGCCCGGCAGCGGCAATATCTGGGCTTGCAGATCCAGATTTTTCGCGGCCTGGAGGACATAGGCCTGGGATTGTTGCTGCACTTGTGCGGTGGCAAAAACCACGCCAATCTGCTTCACACCCAAGGACGCATGGGTCTTGATGGCGTGTGCGATTTGTAGCTGGTGGTCTGGGAAGACCTCAAATGTCGCCTCGGCTTGGGCGTCGGTCACTGCGTTGTGTAACCAGGGGGCCACTATTGCCAGGGGCGAAGCCGAGCCGGCCGCAGACTGCAGGGCCACCAGTCCGGCGGCAGCGCCATTGCCCACGCAGCCAGACAGCGCCACGCACCCGGATTGCCCGTGGACTGCTTGCCATGCGGCCTTCAGGCCTGCAGGCGTGCCATCGGTTTCGATGGTGACATGCTGCACTGTGCGGCCACGCACCCCGCCGCGCGTGTTCAGGTCCTGCCAGGCGGATCGGGACCCGACCAGAAAGTCGCGACTGATATCTTGTTGTCCAAAAGTCAAGTCAACTACCTGGGCCACCACCAGCGGGCGTTCCCCGTCGGCATTGCGAGGGGTACTGGCTGGCAGTGGCTGGGCCATGACTTCGCCTGCCATCGCGGCACTTGCAGCAGCGGTCCAGCGAATCCAGTGGCGGCGATTCAGCGAAACCGCTGGGCAATGGGGAAGATGCATGGCTATTTAATGCGCTGAGAAGGGTTATTTTTTCTTGGGCGGCATCATCACGGTGTCCACCATGTGGATAACACCATTGCTGGCGGCGATGTCCGCTTGCTCTACCATGGCTTCCTCCACGGTCACGAAGGTGCCGGCGCGTGCCAACGCAATGTCGGCGCCCTGCAGGGTCTTGACATTGCCTGTCTTCACGTCGGCAGATGCCAAGCGCGATGGCACGATGTGATAGCTGATCACGGACTTGAGCAACGCCTTGTCCGCCTTGAGCGCATCCAGCGTCTTCGCTGGAACCGCCTTGAACGCTGCATCCGAAGGCGCGAACACGGTGTAGGGGCCGGCAGTCTTGAGCGTTTCCGTCATGCCGGCTTCTGCAACCAGGGCATTGAACGTCTGCAGCGATGACGTCTTGGCGACCGTCTCTGCCAAAGTTTGCGGTGCGGGCGTGTGCGTGGCGCAGGCGCCCAAGGCGGTCACAGCCACCAGGGCGAGTGCAGATTGAAGTGCATAACGGCGAAACATGGGATTCTCCTGGAAGTAGATGGCCGACGCATGTCGGTCGCAGGAGACTACGCAGCAGTCGTGACAAAGATGTGACGATTTGATTCAACCTACCGTCGGAAAAGTGGAAAAATGGGCGTGTGACAGGTGTGGATAATTGTCATGACAATGTCATATGGGAAATCTAGAGTCGCGGCATCCCAACTCCTTCAACCCAAAAGGTATCTTCATGAAAATGTCCGTGATTCGAGTTCTGGTGGCTGGTTTGGCTTCTGCTGGAGCGTTTTCTACCGCCATGGCGCAGCAAGAAGTTACGGGCGCCGGCGCCTCGTTCCCGGCGCCGCTGTATTCCAAGTGGGCTTCCGAATACAACAAAGCCACTGGTGTCAAGGTCAACTACCAGTCGGTGGGTTCGGGCGCTGGTCTGCGCCAGATCGATGCCAAAACCGTGGCGTTTGGCGCTTCCGATATGCCCCTGAAGGATGAAGATCTCGAAAAGAAGGGCTTGGTGCAGTTCCCCACCGTGATTGGCGGTGTGGTGCCGGTCGTCAACATCAAGGGCATCAACCCAGGCCAGATCAAGCTGACTGGCCAGGTGCTGGGTGATATTTATCTGGGCAAGATCACCAATTGGAACGATCCTGCCATCAAGGCGCTGAATCCTTCCTTGCCGCTGCCGGACGCCGCCATTGCGCCAGTGCGCCGCGCTGACGGTTCGGGTACCACCTTCGTCTTCACCAACTACCTCAGCAAGGTCAACGCCGAATGGAAAACCAAGGTTGGCGAAGGTACGGCTGTGAACTGGCCTGTGGGCGCGGGTGGCAAGGGCAATGAAGGCGTGGCCGCTTTCGTGGGTCGTCTGCCCAACTCCATCGGTTACGTCGAGTACGCCTACGTCAAGCAAAACAAGATGACCTACACGCTGGTGCAAAATGCAGCGGGCAAGTTCGCTTCTCCTGACGATGATGGCTTCAAGGCTGCGGCTGCCGGCGCTGTCTGGCCCAAGAGCTTTTACCTGATTTTGACGAACCAGCCTGGTGATGCCACCTGGCCTATCACCAACCCAACCTTCATCCTGATGCACAAGGTGCAGGAAAAGCCGGCCGATGCCACCGCTGCGCTGAAGTTCTTTGACTGGGCCTTCAAGTCCGGCGACAAGACCGCTTCGGATCTGGACTATGTGCCCATGCCCGATGTCGTCAAGAGCAACATCCTGAAATCCTGGGGTGACATCAAGGACACCTCCGGCAAGGCTGTTTCGTTCAAGTGATTTCCTGGGCCGGCACCATGCCGGCCTTTTGATTTAACTTCTCAAGGCTACCAACGTGTCCACTACGATGCCGGTCCGCCAGAGCCCGCCCTCCGAGGCGACCTCTGGCATCAAACGGACCACACCCCCACCCAATAAGTCGTTGATATCGGGCATGTTGGCAGACCGCATTTTTGGATGGCTGGCGCGAGGCGCAGCCATCATTACGCTTTTGTTGCTGTTTGGCATCCTGGCATCGCTGGTGGTGGGGGCCTGGCCTTCCATTTCCCAGTACGGCCTGAGTTTTCTCACGCGCAGCGTCTGGGACCCCGTTCAAGACGAATACGGCGGCCTGGTCATGATTTATGGCACGCTGGCCACGTCGTTCATTGCGTTGCTGATTGCTGTGCCCGTGAGCTTTGGCATTGCCCTGTTCCTCACAGAGCTGTCGCCCGCCTGGCTGAAACGGCCCCTGGGGACTGCCATCGAGTTGCTGGCTGCCGTGCCTTCGATCGTGTATGGCATGTGGGGCTTGATGGTGTTTGGTCCCATCCTGGCGCGTTTTGTTCAGCAACCACTTCAGGCGCTGTTTGCCGGTGTTCCGTACCTGGGTGCGTTTGTCTCAGGGCCGCCAGTAGGTATCGGCATTTTGTCTGCAGGCATCATTTTGGCCATCATGATCATCCCGTTCATTGCGTCGGTGATGCGGGATGTTTTCGACGTTACGCCGGCACTGCTCAAGGAGTCGGCCTACGGCCTGGGTTCGACGACCTGGGAGGTGATGTGGAAGGTGGTGCTGCCCTACACCAAGACGGGCGTACTCGGCGGCATCATGCTGGGCCTCGGGCGTGCGCTGGGCGAAACCATGGCGGTCACATTTGTCATCGGCAACATGAACCAGCTCGATTCCTTGTCGATGTTCGAGGCCGCCAATAGCATCACTTCGGCCCTGGCCAATGAATTCGCGGAAGCCGGTGAAGGTCTTCACCAGGCGTCCCTGATCTATCTGGGGCTGGTACTTTTCTTTATCACGTTCGTGGTGCTGTCCCTTTCCAAGATTTTGCTGTCACGCCTTCAAAAGAATGAAGGAGCCCGCACATGACCACCTCGCAACGGCTTATTTCGGCAGCGGATGCCACGAAGGCGCGTCAGGCCCGCTACAACAGCCGCAAGCGGGTCAACCAGATTGCCCTGACGCTGTCGCTGGCCGCCATGGTATTTGGCCTGTTCTGGCTGGTGTGGATCTTGTGGGAGACCGTGCGTCTGGGCGTGGGGGGGCTGAGCCTGACCCTGTTCACCGAAATGACGCCGCCGCCCAATGACGCGGGTGGTATCTCCAACGCCATCTTCGGCTCGCTGGTGATGGTGGTGCTGGCCACGTTCGTGGGAACCCCCATTGGCATCATGGCCGGGGTTTACCTGGCCGAGTACGACGTGCGCAGCTGGCTGGCATCCACTACGCGCTTCGTGAACGACATTCTGCTGTCGGCGCCCAGCATCGTGATTGGCCTTTTTGTCTATGCCGTCGTGGTGGCGCGCTTCAAGAGCTTTTCCGCCTACGCCGGCATCCTTGCCCTTGCGCTGATCGTGATACCGGTGGTCATCCGCACCACCGAAAACATGCTGATCCTGGTGCCTGCCAGCCTGCGTGAGGCGGCCTATGCCCTGGGCACGCCCAAGTGGCGCGTGATCACCATGATCACCTTGCGTGCGGCGCGGGCCGGCGTGATTACTGGGATCTTGCTGGCAGTGGCGCGCATTGCGGGTGAAACGGCTCCGTTGCTTTTCACGGCCTTGAACAACCAGTTCTGGAACTCGGATTTGTCCAAGCCCATGGCCAGCCTGCCAGTCACGATTTTCAAGTTTGCCATGAGCCCCTATGAAAACTGGCAGCAACTAGCCTGGGCGGGAGTGTTCCTGATCACCGTGGCCGTTCTCGGACTCAATATCCTCGCACGGGTTCTGACCCGGCAGAAATAAGCAAGGAAGACTTTCATGCCCTCCACTCTCAAGAATTCGCCGGCCGGACCGGCCAAGATCACGGTTCGTGACCTGAACTTCTATTACGGCAAGTTCCATGCCCTCAAGGGCATCAATCTGGATATTCCCCAAAACAAGGTGACGGCCTTCATCGGCCCCTCGGGTTGCGGCAAGTCCACCCTTTTGCGCACCTTCAACCGCATGTTCGAGCTGTATCCCGAGCAGCGGGCCGAAGGGCAGATCGTGCTGGATGGCGAGAACCTGCTGACGACAAAGCAGGATGTGGCGCTGGTCCGGGCCAAGATCGGCATGGTGTTTCAGAAACCCACGCCGTTCCCCATGTCCATCTACGACAACGTTGCCTTTGGTGTGAAGCTTTTTGAAAGCCTCAGCGCCACGGACATGGACGACCGCGTGGAATGGGCCTTGCGGAAGGCAGCGCTGTGGAATGAGGTCAAGGACAAGCTCAACCAGAGCGGTTCCAGCCTGTCAGGCGGGCAGCAGCAGCGTCTGTGCATTGCCCGCGGCATCGCCATCAAGCCGGAGGTGCTGTTGCTAGACGAGCCGTGCTCGGCCCTTGATCCGATCTCTACTGCCAAGATCGAAGAACTGATTGCAGAGCTGAAGGAAGACTACACGGTGGTCATCGTCACGCACAACATGCAGCAGGCGGCGCGATGCAGCGACTACACCGCCTACATGTACCTGGGAGACCTGGTGGAGTTTGGGGAAACAGAACAGATGTTCTTCAAGCCCCAGCGCAAGGAAACCGAAGACTACATTACCGGCCGTTTCGGCTGAGGAGGCAAATAGATGGCTGATAAACACCTTTCATCGCAGTTCGACAGCGAACTCAACGGCGTTTCTGCCCGAGTCATGGAACTGGGCGGCCTGGTGGAATCGCAAATTCGCCAGGCCATTTACGCCCTTTCGCATTTCAGCCTCGAAGCAGTAGAGCAGGTAGGTTTGATTGAGCAGCGCGTAAATGGTATGGAAGTCGAGATCGACCACGAACTCGCATCCATCATTGGCCGTCGCCAGCCCACAGCCCGCGATCTGCGGCTGCTGCTGTCGATTTCCAAGGCCACCGCCAATCTTGAGCGCATGGGTGACGAGGCCAACAAGATGGCCCGCATGGTGAAGTCGATTATTGAAAGTGGTGCCGCCCGTTCGCTGCCATCGAGTGACCTGCGCGTTGCAGCCGACATGGCCTCGGGCCTGCTGCGCAAGGCGCTGGATGCTTTTGCACGGCTGGACACCAAGGCGGCGCTGGCCATCCTCAAGGAGGACGACTTTATCGACAAGGAGTTCGATGGCTTTGTGCGCAAGCTCATCACCTACATGATGGAAGACCCCCGCACGATCTCTGCCAGCCTGGATCTGCTGTTCCTGGCCAAGGCTATCGAGCGCATTGGCGACCATTCCAAGAACGTTGCCGAGCTCGTCATTTACCTCGTCAAAGGCAAAGACGTGCGGCATACGACGATGGATGAAATTGAATCTGCTGTGCTTTTGTGACCGATTGGCGTTGACATGAAAAAGCTACCCCGCGTATTGATTGTCGAGGACGAGCCGGCAATTGCCGAGCTGATTGCCGTCAACCTGCGCCACAACGGTTTTCAGCCGATCTGGTCCGAAGACGGCGAATCGGCGCAGCGCGAGCTCGATGCCGTTCTGCCAGACGTGATCCTGCTGGACTGGATGCTGCCAAGCCAAAGCGGCCTTGTGTTGGCGCGCAAGTGGCGTGCGGACAGCCGCACCAAACCCATTCCCATCCTGATGCTGACAGCGCGGGGGGACGAGCCCGACAAGGTGGCGGGGCTTGACGCCGGGGCGGACGACTACATCACCAAACCGTTTTCCACCCAAGAGCTTCTGGCACGCATCCGGGCGGTGCTGCGGCGCCGTGCACCCGAGCAGGTGAGTGACAGCGTCACCATCGGAGATCTGGCGCTGGATGCGGGCACCTACCGTGTCACCTTTCAGGGGCAGCCACTCAAGGTGGGGCCTACCGAGTTCAAGCTGCTCCATTTCTTCATGAAGCATTCCGAGCGCGTGCACAGCCGCTCGCAGCTGCTCGACAAGGTTTGGGGTGACCATGTTTTCATCGAGGAGCGGACGGTGGACGTGCATGTGAAGCGGCTGCGCGAGGCCCTGGGACCCGCTGGCGAGATGGTGGAAACCGTGCGCGGCGCGGGTTATCGCCTCACGGCGCAGCCGCCTGCACTGTTACGGGCCTGACTGTTTCAAGCGGGGGCGCAACGGCCTCTGTGACTACCGGGAAAGAGTGAGTGCGCATATTCTGGCGTTTTGGGTATTTTCTGGCCTTGCAGCTTGCCGGGGGGGCGCTCGGCTGGTGGCTGGAGGGCCCCTGGGG
>NZ_QOZT01000027.1:0-40744 GCF_003345135.1 Acidovorax sp. BoFeN1 | reverse complement strand
GCGGGGGCCGGCAGGGTGATGCGCACCTGGTACAGGCCATCCTGCACACCCGCGCTGAACTCGCCCTGCACATCATGCAGCAGCGCCAGCCGGGCACGCACGTTGGCCAGCGCAATGCCGTGGCCGCGCGGCAGGTCGCCAGTGCGGGTGTCGGTGCTGGGCAGGGTGTTGGTGATGCGCACCACCACGCGGCTTCCGCGCAGCTCGGTCAGCACGCGCAGCTTGCCGCCGCGTGCGCTGGGCTCCACGCCGTGCTTGACGGCGTTTTCCACCAGCGGCTGCAGCAGCAGCGGGGGCAGGCGGGCGTTGTCGGTGCGCGGGTCCAGGCTCCACTGCACCTGCAGGCGCTTGCCAAAGCGCACTTCTTCAATCGCCAGGTAACGGCGCGCCAGCGTGATTTCTTCGGCCAGCGTGACGGCTTCGCCTTGCTCCACCAGCGCGTGGCGGAACAGGTCGCTCAGGTCTTCGAGCAGCGATTCGGCCTTGGCAGGCTCTTCGCGCACCAGGGCAATGGCGCTGTTGAGGGTGTTGAACAGAAAGTGCGGCCGAATGCGCGACTGCAGCTCGGTCAGGCGCGCGGCGGTGGCCGCCGGGGTGCGCCCGCGTGCGCGCAGCACCAGCGCCGCCACCAGGGCGGCCGACAGCAAGGCGCCGCTGGCCGCGCTGGCCAGCCAGGGCGGCTGCTCTGCCACGCCCACCAGGCTCAGCATGGCGCAGGCATACAGCCCCGCCAGGGTGCCCAGCACCACGCCGGCCGCAAACTGGCCGTTGGTGCCCAGGCGCTGCAGCAGGGTCTTGAGGCTGCAGGCGGCAATCAGCCAGACCAGCGTGGCGGGCAGGGCGCCGCCGGTGAGCAGCGACACACGCGCCAGCCATTCCAGCGGGGTGCTGGCGCCATACAGGGCACCAACGCCGAGCACAATTTCCACAAACAGCACGGCGCGCAGCACCACGCCCACATGGCAGGCATCGAACACCAGCGCCCGCTGCACGGGAGCGCGTGGGCGGGGCCTTGCGGGCGCCGTTTCCAGCTCCAGGGGCTGGGTCGATAAAATTTGCTTGTTTTGCATTGAGGCATCCGGGTGTTCCGGGTGTCAGTTCCACCCGATTATTGCCCTGCCATGCCCACCAGCCAAGCCACGACCCCCTCCCACAACCAGCTCGACACCAAGGCGCAGGCATGGTCCGCACTGTTTTCCGAGCCCATGAGCGACCTGGTCAAGCGCTACACCTCCAGCGTGTTTTTTGACAAGCGCCTGTGGCAGGCCGACATTGCGGGCAGCCTGGCGCACGCCGACATGCTGGCTGCGCAGGGCATCATCTCTGCCTCCGACCACGCCTCCATCCAGCGCGGCATGGCGCAGATCACGGCCGAGATCGAATCGGGCGGCTTCGAATGGAAGCTGGATCTGGAAGACGTGCACCTGAACATCGAGGCGCGCCTGACCCAGCTGGTGGGCGACGCCGGCAAGCGCCTGCACACCGGCCGCAGCCGCAACGACCAGGTGGCCACCGATGTGCGCCTGTGGCTGCGCGGCGAGATTGACCTGATTGGCGACCTGCTCAAGGAGCTGCAGGTGTCGCTGGTCGATGTGGCGGCGCAGAACGTCGAGGTGATCCTGCCCGGCTTTACCCACCTGCAAGTCGCCCAGCCCGTGAGCTTTGGTCACCACATGCTGGCCTATGTGGAAATGTTTGCCCGCGACGCCGACCGCATGGCCGACGTACGCCGCCGCACCAACGTGCTGCCGCTCGGGTCAGCAGCGCTGGCCGGCACCACCTACCCGCTGGACCGCGAGCGCGTGGCAAAAACGCTGGGTATGGTGGATGCGAACGGGTCCCCCGTGGTGTGCCAGAACAGCCTGGACGCCGTGAGCGACCGCGACTTCGCCATCGAGTTCACGGCGGCCGCCAGCCTGTGCATGGTGCACGTGAGCCGCCTCTCTGAAGAACTCATCATCTGGATGAGCCAGAACTTCGGCTTCATCAAGATCGCCGACCGCTTCACCACCGGCAGTTCGATCATGCCGCAGAAGAAGAACCCCGACGTGCCGGAACTGGCGCGCGGCAAGACCGGCCGCGTGGTCGGCCACCTGATGGGCCTGATCACGTTGATGAAGGGCCAGCCCCTGGCCTACAACAAGGACAACCAGGAAGACAAGGAGCCGCTGTTCGACACGGTCGATACGCTCAAGGACACGCTGCGCATTTTTGCCGAGATGGTCGGTGGCCAGCTGAACCCCGCCACGGGCAAGAAGGAAGGCGGCATCACCGTCAACGCGCAGGCCATGGAAGACGCGGCCAAGAAGGGCTACGCCACCGCCACCGACCTGGCCGATTACCTGGTCAAAAAGGGTCTGCCCTTCCGTGACGCGCACGAAACCGTGGCCCATGCCGTGAAAGCCGCCACCACGCATGCGTGTGACCTGTCGGAGCTGCCGCTGGCGGTGCTGCAGGGCTTTCACCCGCAGATCGAAAAAGACGTGTACGAGTGCCTTAGCCTGCGCGGCTCGCTCAACGCGCGCAACACGCTGGGCGGCACGGCGCCCGCGCAGGTGCGTGCGCAGATTGCACGCCATCAGGCACGGCTGGCGGTGTGACGCGGTTTTAAGTGAAACAGGGCTCTGGCGATTGATGGTATTGCGCTAGCAGCTCTGTTTTTAGTAGCATTTGGTATCCCTGATGCGTGCGGACCGTGCGGCGCAACGCAGCTCGTGCTGCCGGTGGCCACACCGCCACCCGATATGCCGATGAGTGGTCTGGTGGCCGCGTTCGTTCTGCCTTGTTCCTGTGTTCCCCACCCGGTTGTTCCTTTGAGGAGTTGGATATGTCTTTGCGCCGCACCGTTGTTTCGCGCGCCCTGCGCGGCCTGGCCGTTCTGGTGGCCGGCCTGGCCGTGTCTGTCGCCATGGCCCAGCCCAAACCCCTGCGCATCCTGGTGGGTTTTCCGCCCGGTGGCGGCACGGATGCGATTGCGCGCACGCTGTCCGAGCGCCTTGCGGACGCCCTGGGCGTGCCGGTGGTGGTGGACAACCGGCCCGGCGCTGGCGGACAGATTGCCGCGCAGGTGCTCAAGGCATCGCCGGCCGACGGCACCACGGTGTTTCTCACGCACGACCACACCATCTCCATCCTGCCGCTGGTGGTGAAGAACCCCGGCTACCAGCCCGACCATGACTTCGTGCCCGTGGCCGGCTTTGCCACTTTTGTGAACGCCTTTGCCGTGTCGGGCGGTACGCCCGCCAAGAGCTTCGAGGAATACGTGCAGTGGGTGCGCACCCAGGGCGGTGGCAAGGGCGCCGTGGGCATTCCGGCGCCGGCGTCCACACCGGAGTTTCTGGTGAAGCTGGTGGGCGAGAGGTTCCACCTCGATCTGGTGTCGGCACCCTACCGCGGCGCGGCGCCCATGATGGCCGACATGCTGGGCAACCAGATCGGCGCGGGCGTGGGCTCGGTGCAGGACTTCATGGAAAACCACAAGGCGGGCAAGCTGCGCGTGGTGGCGGTGATGGGCAGCAAGCGCCAGGCGGCCATGCCCCAGGTGCCTACCTTCGACGAGCTGGGTCTCAAGGGGTTTGCAGACCTGCCGTACTACGGCTTTTATGCCCCGGCCGGCACACCGCAGAAGTTCATCAACCAGTTTGCCGTGGCGCTAGCCACGGTGGTGGGCGAGCCCCGGGTGCGCGACCAGCTCACTGCCATGGGCCTCACGGTGGGTTTCATGACGCCGCAGCAACTGGCCACGCGCGAACACGCCTACACCGACGCCTGGCGCCGCATCATCAAGACCAGCGGGTTTGTGCCGCAGTAAGCCTGCCAGGGCGGGGGGCAGCCCGAGGTTCGAAAATTCACGTAAAAATAGCTGCTAGCGCTTGATGGATAAGCGCTAGCAGCTATTATTGTTATAGCGTATGCCCGCCGCCATGGCAGCGGGCATACCGGCGTGCACAACAGCGGACATGTGCTCTGGCGTCACAGCATGGCTTCGCGCTGCTGCTCGGCGCGCGACGCGCCAATGGCGGTTTCCACCTTTTTCACTTCTTCGGGCGGCGGCAGCACGGCGGGCATGCCCAGCGCCTCGATGGCGAGCTCGCGGCTCCAGCCCTTGGTGTGGTACAGGTGGTGGTCTTCCTGCTTTTCGACTGCTTCGTGCGCGGCTTTCAGGGCCTTGCCCAGGTCGCCGGTGGCCACTTCGGCCACCTTGCCCAGTAGCTCCCAGTTGGCGTGGTCCTTGGTTTCGGCGTGCACCACGCATTCGGCAGCCACGAGCTGGGCCGCCGCCGGGTCCGCGCCCTTTTTGGCCATCTGCATGGCCTTCACCAACGATTCGCCGATGTGCTTGACCACCTGGCGTGTGGGCGTCTGCGTGTCGGGGCTCAAGCCCAGCGTGTCGCACAAACCGCGTACCACCTTCTGGTGGGTGAGCGTCTCCTCCAGATACTCTTCCCACTCTTTTTTCAGGTCGGGGTTGATGGCGCAGGCGATGGCGGTGCGGTACACCTGCTCGCCACCGAGCTCGGTTTCCATCATCTGGATGACCAGATCGTTGAGTTGCTGGCTGTCATAGCGTGCTTTGGACATGGGATCTCCTTGGGTTGCTGTGGTGAGGTGTTGAACGGTTGCAGCTTGCTTACGCCAGCGTGCGCAACTTGGGCTCGCGGTCCCATTGGCGGGTCTGGGCGGCGGCGATGAAACCTTGCACATCGGCCGGGTCCAGCACGCCCGCATCGGGCTCGATGCCACCGGCCTGCAGGATGGCCTGTGTGCCCTTGCAGGCGGCAATGGCCTTGAGGTGACCAAAGGCATCGCGGAACCAGTCCACGGCAGCGGCCTCCTTGGCCAGCACGGCGCCCATGTCGGGCGACAGCACCGAGGCCACGGCGTCAAACACCACCGAAGGCGTGCCAGCCAGCTGGCCGTCGGCGGGCAGCAGGGTGCCGTCTTTCAGCACCGCACCGCCCACCTTGGGCGCCACGATCTTCACGCTGGCGCCGGCCTTTTCCAGCGCCTTGCGAAGGTTGGCCACCGAGGTGCCGTTGGACCCATCGGCCACCAGAATGCCCACACAACGCCCCTGCAGCGTGGGTTTCATGCGGTCGATGATGCGCAGCGCGGGCGACAGCGGCAGGTCTTGCACAGGCTCCACCGTCGGCGGCGCAGGCGGCAGGGCCTGCATGCCCAGGCCGTCGGCCACGCGCTGGGCGAGTTCGGGGTCCACATGCTGCAGGTGGCCCACCACGGCTTCGCGCACATGGGGCGTGCCCACCTTGGACAACTCGAACACCGTGGCCGATGCCATGTGCGCCTGTTCCAGCGGGCTCTGGCTGCGGTAGAACATGCGCGCCTGGCTGTAGTGGTCTGCAAAACTCTCGGCACGCACGCGGCCCTTCACGCCATCGTCGGCCTGGGCAAAGTGCCGGAAGCCCTGGGCCTGTGATGCGCGCGGCGTGTCGGCCTGCAAACTGCTGGGCTCGTAGTTGACGCGGCCTTTGGGCACCTGCATCTGCATGTGGCCATCGCGCTGCATGTGGTGGAACGGGCACTTGGGCGCGTTGATCGGGATCTGCGCAAAGTTGGGCCCGCCCAGGCGTGAAAGCTGCGTGTCCAGGTACGAAAACAGGCGGCCTTGCAGCAAGGGGTCGTTGCTGAAGTCGATGCCCGGCGGCACGTTGGCGGGGCAGAAGGCCACCTGCTCGGTCTCGGCAAAGAAGTTGTCGGGCCAGCGGTTGAGCACCATGCGGCCAACAGGTTGCAGCGGGATCAGCTCTTCGGGGATGAGCTTGGTGGGGTCGAGGTGGTCGAACGGAAAGTCTTGCGCATCCTCATCGGTAAAGAGCTGCACCGACAGCTCCCACTCGGGGAAGTCGCCCGCCTCGATGGACTCGAACAGGTCGCGCCGGTGAAAGTCGTTGTCGGCCGATTGCAGCTTGACGGCCTCGTCCCACACGGTGGACTGGATGCCCAGCTTGGGGCGCCAGTGGAACTTCACAAACGTGCTTTCGCCCGCCGCGTTCAGCAGGCGAAAGCTGTGCACGCCAAAGCCTTCCATCATGCGCAGGCTGCGCGGCAGGGTGCGATCGCTCATGGCCCACATCACCGTGTGCAGGGTTTCGGGCATCAGCGAGACGAAATCCCAGAACGTGTCGTGTGCGCTGGCGGCTTGCGGAAAGCCCCGGTCGGGCTCCATTTTCACGGCGTGCACCAGATCGGGGAACTTCATCGCGTCCTGGATGAAGAACACCGGGATGTTGTTGCCCACCAGGTCCCAGTTGCCTTCGGGTGTGTAGAACTTGACGGCAAAGCCGCGCACATCGCGCGGCGTGTCCACCGAGCCCGCGCCACCGGCCACGGTGGAAAAGCGCGTGAACACGGGCGTCTGCACGCCCAGTTCGGTCAACACCTTGGCGGTGGTGTATTGCTTGAGCGAATGCGTGAGTTCAAAAAAACCGTGCGCCGCCGAGCCGCGCGCATGCACGATGCGCTCGGGGATGCGTTCGTGGTCAAAGTGCGTGATCTTCTCGCGCAGGATGAAGTCTTCGAGCAGCGTGGGGCCGCGGGGCGCAGAGCGCAGCGAGTTCTGGTTGTCGGCGACCGGGATGCCCAGCTGCGTGGTCAGCACCGGGTGGGTGCCCTTGGCTTGCTGCTGCAACTCGCCTGCGTTGCCGCGGTGGCTGTCGGCCTGGGTGGAAGACGGTTTGGCAACGGGCGATCGGGTGGCCGCGCTGCGCGGGGTGGGGGTTCGTGCCATGGGTGCTCCTGTGGGGGTGCTGGACAAGGGGTTCTGGACAGGCGCTTATCTTTGTGCCGCGCAAAGCCATGTGGCGTAGGACGCCGCCCCATGGATCCGTCGTCGCCGTTTATCGAAACGCCACCACCGGCGGGCCGCGCGGGCAACACGTAAGCGCATGCAACGCCACATGGTCTGTCGTGCCGTTTTGTTACCCTTGCCCCTACCTTCGGAGGGGAACGCGTGAACGCAAAAAAATGGATGGTGGCTGCCAGCCTGGCGCTGATGGCGTGGGGCGCGCACGCCCTGCAGATCTCCCACTTTTCGCCGCAGGGCGAGGTGGCGCGCGTGCGCCAGATGGTGGCCAAGTTCGACGCGGCGGCCGTCCGCTTTGGCGACCCCAAGGCGCCGGCCCCCCTGAACCTCAGTTGCAGCGATGCCGCCGCCACCCAGGGCACGGGCCGCTGGACCAGCGAGCGCGAATGGGTCTTCGACTTTGACAACGACCTGCCGCCCGGTGTGCGCTGCACCGCCACTGCAAAATCAGGGTTCAAATCGGCCTCTGGCGCTTTATTGACGGGCGCAATTGGCTATCAATTTAATAGTGGTGGCCCGTTTGTCCGGAGCGTGCGGCCCGGCACCTACGAAGAGATCGACGAAGAACAGTTTTTTGTGCTGCAACTGAACGGACCGGCCACGCTGGCCAGCGTGCAGGCCAACGTGTGGTGCGCCGTGGAAGGGGTGGGCGAGCGCGTGCCGGTGCGGCTGATCGAGGGCGACCAGCGCAGCGAAATGCTGAAATCGCTGGGGCTGGAGCAGCGCGCGCTCAAGGATCCGCTGCAATTTGTTTCGCTGGCCTGCAACCGGCGCCTCACCTCGGGCTCGCGCCTGCAGCTGGTGTTTGGCAAAGGCGTGGCCACGCCCAGTGGCGTGCCCAACGCGGTGGAAAAGCGCTTTGACTACAAGGTGCGCCAGCCTTTTGCCGCCGAGTTCAGTTGCGAGCGCGAGAACGCCCAGGCCGCCTGCCTGCCGATCCGGCCGCTGCAACTGGCCTTCAACGCGCCCGTGCCGCGCAAGCTGGCAGCCGCCATCCGCCTGAAATCGCCCACCGAAACCCTGCAGCCGCGCCTGGACGGTGGCGCCGAAGGCCCGCAGGCCGATGCCCTGGTGAACAGCGTGCAGTTTGCCGCACCCCTGGCCGAAAACGCGGCCTTCACGCTGGAGCTGCCCAAGAATTTCAAGGACGCCTCGGGCCGCACGCTGCGCAACGCCGACAACTTTCCGCTGAAGGTGGCCACGGGCGGCATGCCGCCGCTGGCCAAGTTTGCGGCGGCGCCGTTTGGCGTGGTGGAGCGCTTTGCCGAAGGCCCGGCCGCCGACAAGCCCCCCGCGCTGCTGCCCGTGACGCTGCGCAATGTCGAGGCAGCCCTGCGTGTGCAGGCGCTGCAGCCGGGCACGGCCAACCCCAAGGGCCCCGCAGGCAAGGTCAGCACCCTCAAGCCCCGCACCGATGCCGACATCATTGCCTGGTTCAAAAAGGTGCACCGCTACAACAGCCATGTGGTGGACCGCAAAGAGGCGCGCAAGGACATCACCGGCCCGCTCCCCCCGGTGCTGGACAAAGACATCGACAAGGACTACGTGCAGTCGCGCATGCTGTCGCTGCTGGCCGGCAAGGGCGGGGTCAAGACGCTGGATTTGCCCCAGCCCGCCCGCGACGACCCGCGCCCGTTCGAGGTGGTGGGTATTCCGCTCACGCCCGGCTTTCATGTGGTGGAGATTGCCTCGCAAAAGCTGGGCGCCTCGCTGCTCGATGAACGCCATGGCAACGCCCGCACGATGTTTGTGCGCACTTCGGCCCTGGTCACCAACCTGGGTGTGCATTTCAAGCTGGGCCGCGAAAACGCCCTGGCCTGGGTCACCACGCTGGACAAGGGCCAGCCGGTGCAGGGCGCCACGGTGCGGGTGTCTGACTGCAAGGGCAACGAACTGGCCAACGCCTTGACCGACGCGCAGGGCATTGCCCGCATCGAAGGCCTGTCGTCCGACCCCAGCCGCTGCAGCGACGGGGGTGACTATGGCGAAGGCGGCAGCGCCTATTTTGTGAGCGCGCGCCAAACAGGCACCGATGGGGTAGAGGACATGGCCTTTACCTGGAGCGACTGGCAGCGCGGTATCGAGCCCTGGCGCTTTAACGTGCCCACCAGTACCGAGGCACGCCCCGACGAGCGCGCCCACACCATTTTTGACCGCACGCTGCTGCGTGCGGGCGAAACGGTGTCGATGAAGCATCTGCTGCGCGCTGAAACGCGCCAGGGCTTTGCGCTGCCCTCGGACCGACCCGACCTGCTGGTCATCACCCATGTGGGCAGCGGCCAGCAGTTCACCCAGCCACTGGCATGGCGCAACACTGCCACGGGCGGCCTGAGCGCCCAGAGCAGCTTTGCCGTGCCGCCAGCGGCCAAGCTGGGGGTGTACCAGGTGGAGCTGCGCAACGATGCCATCACCGAAGGTGGCTACGGCTCGGGCGAGTTTCGGGTGGAGGAGTTCCGCCTGCCCGTGCTGCAGGGCCGCATCACGCCCAGCGACAAGAAAGCACTGGTGCATGTGCGCTCGGTGCCCGCCGATGTGCAGATCAGCTACGTGGCCGGGGGCGGCGCGGCCAACCTGCCGGTGCGCGTATCGGCCCTGGTGCGCGGCAAGGCGCTGCACTACAGCGACTACGAGGCTTTCAGCTTCAGCCCCCCGCGCAAGCGCGAGCACGCCAATGCCCGCAGTGATGACGAGGAAGCCACGGCCAGCCAGGATGCGCGCGTGATTGCCGACAAGCTGCCGCTCACGCTGGACCGCAGCGGCGCGGGCAAGCTCACCATCGACAACGTGCCCCAGGCGCGCCAGCCGCAGGAGCTGCTGCTCGAAGCCACCTACGCCGACCCCAATGGCGAAGTGCAGACGATCCGCAGCACCCAGACGCTGTGGCCCGCCGCTGTGGTGGCCGGCATCAAGACCGAGGGCTGGGTGTCGGCCCGCCAGAAAATCCGCTTCCAGGCGCTGGCGCTGCAGCACGATGGCAAGGCCGCGCCCGACACCAGCCTTCAGGTGCAGGCCATTGCGCGCATCACCACCACCACGCGCAAGCGCATGGTGGGCGGCTTTTACAGCTACGACAACCAGACCGAAACCAAGGACCTGGGCACCGTATGCACCGGCAAGAGCGACAGCCGCGGCCTGCTGCTGTGCGAGGCCCGCCTCGATGAAGCGGGCGAGGTGGAACTGGTGGCAACGGCCACCGACCCGGTGGGCAACACCAGCGAGTCGGCCGCTTCGGTGTGGGTGACGCGCCAGGGCGAGCTGTGGTTTGGCGGTGAAGACCACGACCGCATCGACCTGCTGCCCGAGAAAAAGAGCTACCAGCCTGGCGAGACCGCCAGGTTCCAGGTGCGCATGCCGTTTCGCTTTGCCACGGCCCTGGTGGCGGTGGAGCGCGAGGGCATCATCGACACGCAGGTGGTGCAGCTCAACGGCCAGGACCCCACGGTGAGCCTGAAAGTGCAGCCCGACTGGGGGCCCAACGTGTACGTGAGCGTGCTGGCCCTGCGCGGCCGCCTGCGCGAGGTGCCGTGGTACAGCTTCTTCACCTGGGGCTTCAAGGCACCGCGCGAATGGTGGACGTCGTTCTGGTACGAGGGCAAGGAATACCAGGCGCCCACGGCGCTGGTGGATTTGTCCAAGCCCGCGTTCCGCGTCGGCCTGGCCGAGATCCGCGTGGGCACGCAGGCCCACCAGATCGACGTGAAAGTGACGGCCGACAAAGAAACCTACGCCGTGCGCGGCAAGGCGCAGGTCACCATCACGGCCACGCTGCCCGGGGGCAAGCCCGCCGCCCACGCTGAGGTGGCGCTGGCCGCCGTGGACCAGGCCCTGCTGGAGCTGATGCCCAACACCAGCTGGAACCTGCTCGAAGCCATGCTGCAGCGGCGCAGCTGGGGCGTAGAAACCTCCACCGCACAGATGGAGATCATCGGCCGCCGCCACTATGGCAAAAAGGCCGTGCCCGCAGGCGGCGGCGGGGGCAGGGCGCAGACGCGCGAGCTGCTCGACACCTTGTTGCTGTGGCAGCCCGCGATCCAGCTCGATGCCAACGGCCAGGCCAAGGTGACGGTGCCGTTGAACGATGCATTGACTACCTTCAAGATCGTGGCGGTGGCCGATGCATCCACCGGCCTGTTCGGCATGGGCAGCACGAGCATCCGCGCCACGCAAGACCTGCAGATCATCAGCGGCCTGCCGCCGCTGGTGCGCGAGGACGACCAGTTCCGTGCCCAGATCACGCTGCGCAACACCACCAAGGCGGCGATGAAGGTGGAGGTGGCACCGCGCGCCACGCTGCTCGATTTGAAGCCGCAAAGCATCGATATCCCGCCCGGAGAGGCGCGCGAGGTGGCGTGGAGCGTGACGGCACCCGCGCAACTGGCGCAGACCCGCGCCCAGGCCATCCTGTGGGAGATCGAAGCCAAAGACCAGGTCAGCGGCGCGCGCGACGCCCTCAAGGTCAGCCAGAAGCTGATCCCGGCCGTGCCGCTCACGGTGCAGCAGGCCACTCTGGTGCAGGTGGAGGGCAGCTTCAACCTGGATGTGAATCCGCCCGCCGACGCCTTGCCGGGCCGGGGCGGCCTGAAGATGTCGCTGCAGCCCAAGCTGGCCGAAGGCCTGCCCGGCGTGCGCGACTGGTGGGCGCGCTACCCCTTTGCCTGCCTGGAGCAAAAGACCAGCAAGGCCGTGGGCCTGCGCGACGGCGCGCTGTGGCAAACCGTGGTGGCGCAACTGCCCACCTACCTCGACAGCGATGGTCTGGCCAGCTACTTCCCGCCGCGTGATGGCGACAGCAACCGGGGCAGCGACACGCTCACCGCCTATCTGCTGGCCACCGCGCATGAGGCAGCCAGCATCAACCCCGCGTTTGCGCTGCCCGACGAAGCCCGCGCACCCATGGAACGTGGCCTGATCGCGTTTGTCGAGGGCCGCATCGAGCGCAACTTCTGGAGCCCGCGCAAAGACCTCGACATGCGCAAGCTCGCGGCCATCGAGGCGTTGTCTCGCTACGGCAAGGCGCAGGGCCGCATGGTGAGCAGCATCACCATTGCGCCCAACCAGTGGCCCACGCACACCGTGATCGACTGGGTGAATGTGCTCAAACGCGTGGCCGACGTGCCCCAGCGCGACCAGCGCTTGCAAGAGGCCATGCAGATCCTGCGCGCACGCCTCTCGTACCAGGGCACCAAGCTCATCTTCAGCACCGAGCAACAGGATTACTGGTGGTGGCTGATGCAAAACGGCGACGTGAACACCGCGCGCCTGATGCTGGCCGTGATGGACGACCCGGCCTGGAAAGACGACATGGGCCGCTTGGCCAACGGCTTCATCAGCCGCCAGCAAGCGGGTGCCTGGCACACCACCACGGCCAACCTGTGGGGCGCTCTGGCACTGGAAAAATTCAGCGCCAGGTTCGAAGCCACGCCGGTGGCGGGGACCACCCGCGCCGCCATGGGCGGCAACACTGGCGCCGTGGACTGGAGCAAGGTCGAGCGCGTGAAGACCAATGACGCCACGGGCGCCGCGCACCAGACCACCTGGTTCGGAGCCCCCGCATCACCTGGCAACCTCAAGAACAACGACATGTTCCTGGCCTGGGGCAAAGCCGGTGGCAAGGAGAACCTGGCGGTGGCGCACCAGGGTCCGGGCAAGCCCTGGCTCACGCTGCAGTCGGTGGCGGCCATAGAGCTCAAGGCCCCGTTTGCGGCGGGCTATGCCATCAGGAAGACCGTCAGCCCGGTGGAACAGGCCAACAAGTCGTTGCCCGTGGGCCAGTACACGCGCGGCGATGTGCTGCGCGTGACGCTGGAGGTGAACGCCAGCGCCGACATGACCTGGGTGGCCATCACCGACCCCATCCCGGGCGGCGCGACCATCCTGGGCAGTGGCCTGGGCCGCGATTCCGAGATCGCCACGCAGGGCGAGAAACGAAGCGGCAGCGGATGGCCAGCGTTCGAGGAACGCAGCTTCGAGTCGTTCCGCAGCTACTACGAGTTTTTGCCCAAGGGGACGGTCAAGATGGAGTACACCGTGCGCCTGAACAATGCAGGTGACTTTGCGCTGCCCCCCAGCCGCGTGGAGGCGCTGTATGCGCCGGAGATGTTTGGTGAAGCGCCCAATGCGCGGGTGAAGGTGGAAGCTGGCAAGTAGAAGTGGGTTGAGGGGGGCTGCGTTTCCTGTGCTGGGCGGCGTGGCAATCCGTTAACAATTCGCTATATTTTTGCTAGCTGTTTGTCACTGCGTAGTTCATGGCTAAGAGGCTAAAACCGTCTTTTATATGGTGCGCAGTTATTTCCCACGAGCCTTATGAAAAATACCGACGCCTTCCAGGCCCACGGTGACATCTGGAATATTGCCAACCTCTTGCGCGGCCCCTGCCGCAGCCTGAAAGACAGGAGGCCGCGTTGAAGCATCTGATTGCTTCTATTTTGATAGCTGCTTGCGCTTTTCCAGCAAGCGCTATTCCTGCTTTTGACGAAGTGCGGCGCGACTTCAAGCCCTCCGACACCCTGATCCTCTCGCGCGAGGGCGAGGTGCTGCAGCGCATGCGCGTGGACGCCACGGTGCGGCGCGGGCAGTGGGTGGCGCTGCAGGACGTGTCGCCGGCCCTGCGTCAGGCCCTGGTGCTCAGCGAGGACCAGCGTTTTTTTGAACACAGCGGCGTGGACTGGCGCGCCGCCTCGGCCGCTGCCTGGGGCAACCTGTGGAACCAGCGCACGCGCGGGGCCAGCACCATCACCATGCAGCTGGCGGGTTTGCTCGACGGGGACTGGCGCCAGGGCCCCGGCGGCCGCACCGTGGTGCAAAAGCTGGGGCAAACGGTGGCCGCGCAGGTGCTGGACCGCCGCTGGCGCAAGGACCAGATTTTGGAGGCCTACCTCAACCTCGTACCGTTTCGCAGCGAGCTGGTGGGCATTGATGCGCTGAGCCGCACGCTGTTTGGCAAGGCCGCCCACGGGCTGGACGACCGCGAGGCGGCTGTGGCGGCGGCGCTGGTGCGCGCGCCCAATGCTCGGCCCGCGCTGGTGGCGCAGCGGGCTTGTGGCGTGCTGCGCGACATGCAAGCCAGCGTCAGCACCAGCCCGTTGCAGCGGCGTGCCAAGGGGGCAGCACCGGCGGCGGGGTTGCCGGTTGATTGCGATGCGCTCGAATTCTTCACCACCGCCGCGCTGCAGCGCCGTGCGTTCGATGCCAGCGAAGGCGTGGCGCCGCACTTTGCCCGCCATCTGCTGCGCCAGCGGTTCAAGGACGGGGCGGTGCCCCCCGAGCGCGTGCCCAGCACGCTGCGCGCGCCGCTGCAGCGCTTTGCCGTGCAGAGCCTGCAGCAGCACCTGCGCGAGCTGCGTGGCCGCAATGTCGAAGACGGCGCCGTGCTGGTGCTGGACAACGCCACGGGCGCGGTGCTGGCCTGGGTGGGGTCTTCGGGGGCGCTGAGCCAGGCCAGTGAGGTCGATGGCGTGCTGGCGCTGCGCCAGCCGGGCTCCACGCTCAAGCCATTTTTGTATGCCCAGGCGATTGCAGAGCAGCGGCTCACGGCGGCCTCGCTGGTGCATGACTCGCCTGCGCAAATCACCACGGCCAGCGGCCTGTATATCCCGCAGAACTACGACCGGCAGTTCAAGGGCTGGGTGTCGGTGCGCACGGCGCTGGCGGCCTCGCTCAACGTGCCGGCAGTGCGCGCGCTGGTCATGGTCACGCCCGATGCGTTTCATCGCCAGCTGGCTGCCGTAGGCCTGCCGCTGCGCGAAAGCGGTGATTATTTTGGCTACAGCCTGGCGCTGGGCAGCCCCGAGGTGCCGCTGCTGCACCTGACCAATGCCTTTCGCACACTGGCCAACGGCGGGCGTGCCAGCGCGGTGGCGGTGGCGGCCGATGCCAAGCCGCTGTTCACCGCCGCACTGGATGCGCGGGCGGCTTTCATCGTGGGCGACATCCTGTCGGACGGCAATGCGCGCGCCCGCACCTTTGGCACCGACAGCGTGCTGGCCACGCGCTTTTGGAGCGCCGTGAAAACCGGCACCAGCAAGGACATGCGCGACAACTGGGCCGTGGGCTGGTCGCAGCGCTACACCGTGGGCGTGTGGGTGGGCAACGCCAGCGGCGCGGCCATGCACGATGTGAGCGGCACCAGCGGCGCGGCGCCCATCTGGGCCGCGATGATGGGCTTTTTGCACGCACGCGAGCCGGGCCCGGCGCCCCGGCCACCGGTGGGGCTGGTGAGGGCGCCTGTACGGTTTGGCCCGGCACCGCTGGCACCCGCTGGCAGCCCGCCGCTGGAGGCCGCGCGCCAAGAATGGTTTGTGCCGGGCACGCAACAGGCTTTGTTTGCTATTGATTCAGTAGCTTATGGCGCTTATACAGAAAGGGCTAGAGGCCAAAAAGACCAAAAATCATCCGTGGGCAGCGCCACAACGGCCTCAGCAGCCACGGCAGCCACAGTCATCACCACGGGCGCCCGCATCACCGCGCCCGCGCCCGGCACCGTGGTGGCGCTCGACCCCGATATTCCACCCACGCGCCAGCGCCTGCACCTGCGGGCCAGCGGGCAGGGCCTTTATTGGCGCATGGACGGCAAGCCGCTGGGGCGTGGGCCGCAGGTGGCGTGGCTGCCGTGGCCAGGGCGCCATGTGATACAAATCACTGATGCAGCGGGCACCGTGCTGGACGAGGTGCGCATTGAGGTGCGAGGGGCCGGGGTGCTGCCCGGCGCCGCACCCGGGCGGTAAGCTGGGCCAGCGCAGCGCGCCTTGTGCCGGGTGTCGGGTCTGCACCAAGCCAGTGCTTACGATTGTAAAAATCTAGTTCCATCGCTGTTTGTGCGCCTACCTGCCACTTCCCGTCTGATCTTGCTGGCCCTGCTGCTGTCCTTGGGCATTGGCGGGCTTTTTGCCCGCAGCATCTGGACGCTGCGCGAAGAGGCATGGAACAACGCCGAGCGCACCAACACCAACCTGGTGCGCGCGCTCGACCGCAGCATCGCCCGCACGATGGAGGCGTTTGACCAGTCACTGCAGGGGGTGGTGGAGGGCATGACCGACCCGCGCGTGATGGCCCTGCCGTTGGCCATGCGCAACCTTGCACTGTTCGACAACTCGCTGCGCGTGCAAGGCGTCGGCTCCATTTTGGTGCTGGACCCGGCTGGCAATGTGGTGATGGATTCCGAACACGCGGTGCCCCGCAAAGCCAACTTTGCCGATCGCGATTACTTCAAGGTGTTTGAGAGCGGTGCCCACACGGGCCTGTATGTGGGCGCGCCGGTGCGTGCGCGCCTGAGCGGCCTGCTCAGCTTGCCCGTGAGCCGCGCTTTCTATGATTCCCAAGGCCAGCTGGCCGGGGTGGTGGTGGGCACCATCCGGCTGGCGCATTTTCAGGGTTTGTTTGAAGAGCTGAACCTGGGCGCTGGCGGCGCCCTGAACCTGTTCCGGGCCGATGGCGTTCTTGTCACGCGGTTTCCCTTCAGCGAGGACGTGCTGGGCCGCAGCCTGGCGGGCACGCCCACCATGCGCAATATGCAGGCGGCCCGCAGCGGCACCTTCACGGGCCGTGCGGCGCTTGACAAGGTAGAGCGGCTTTACGCCTTCCGGCATGTGGGCGACTACCCCCTGATGGTGAACGTGGCCCAGTCGGTCGATTCCATTTTGGCCGGCTGGTACCGCAGCGCCTGGCTTTCAGGCAGCTTTGCCCTGGTGCTGATGGCCGCCTGCGTGGGGCTGGCGGTGCTTTTTGCGCGCGAGTTGGGCCGCCGCCAGGAGGTGGGCGCCCAGCTGCAGCAGGCAGAGCACGACCTGCGCACCATCCTGAACAACCTGCCGTCCATGATTGGTTACTGAGATCGCGACCTGCACAACCGCTTTGCCAACCACGCCTATGTGGAATGGTTTGGCAAGGCGCCCGACGAAATGCGCGGCAAGCATATCCGCGAGTTGCTGGGTGAAGAGCTTTACCAGAAGACCCTGCCTTACCTGGGGCACGCGCTGCAGGGGCATGCACAGATTTTCGAGCGCACCATCGTGGACCCCGCGGGCACGGAGCGCTACGCCATCGCCTCTTATGTGCCCGATATGGATGGCGACGAGGTGCGAGGCATTTTTGTGCAGGTGACCGACATCACCGAGCGCAAGCGCATGGAAGAAGCGCTGTTCGAGGAAAAGGAGCGCATGCGCCTGACACTCAAGTCGATTGGCGATGCCGTGGTCTGCACCGATGCGCAGGGCCTGGTCACCTACCTGAACCCCGTGGCGCAGCGCCTGACCGGCTGGCAGGGGTTTGACGCCGCGGGCCGCAATGTGGACGAGGTGATGCGCCTGGTCACCCCGGACGGACAGGCGCCCCAGACCAGCCCGCTGCGCCAGGCCCTTGCGCAGAAAAAAGCCGTGGAGCCCACGCGCGGCGTGCTGCTGCACCGTACCAGTGGCCAGCGCTTTGATGTGGAGGAAACGGCCAGCCCCATCACCGACCGCCATGGCCACATCACCGGCGCCGTGGCCGTGCTGCGCGATGTGACCGAAAGCGTGGCCATGGCCGAACGCATGGCGCACCTGGCGCAATACGACGTACTGACCGATCTGCCCAACCGTGTGCTGTTGCAAGACCGGGCCCGCCAGGCGCTGGCCCATGCGCGGCGCGACAAGAAGTCAGTGGCCGTGATGTACATCGATCTCGACGGCTTCAAGCAAATCAACGACACGCTGGGCCACGACATGGGCGACAAGCTGCTGGTGCAACTGGCCAAGCGCCTCACGGGCGCCGTGCGCGTGTCCGACACGGCGTGCCGCCAGGGGGGCGACGAGTTTGTGGTGATGCTGCCAAGCATCGACACCGCAGAGCAGGCCTGCCATGTGGCCACCAAGATCATGGCGGCCTGCAGCCCGGCGTATGTGATCAATGACCAGGTGCTGTCGGTGGGGTTGAGTGGCGGCATTGCCCTGTTCCCCCAGCATGGCGAGAACTTCGATGAGCTGTCACGCCACGCCGATGCGGCCATGTATGCCGCCAAAACCGCGGGACGGCGGCAGTTTCGCCTGTACGCGGGGGCCGATGCCCAGCCCGTGCTGGTGACGCAAGGCGATGTTCAGGCAGTAGAAAACTCCTGAAATAATAGCTGCTAGCGCTTGATGCATAAGGGCTGGAGTCGGTTTTTGCTTGTGTTTTTTGCTGGGGCCCCGTGCCGTTGGTGGTTGGGCGCGAAATTTGTTGCAAGGCCGCGCAAATAATTTTGATGGCCCCGCCGTGCGCAGCCACCTACCATGCGCAGTCAAACCCTTTGTTACCCGGAGTGCCCAAGTGCCCAATCTGTCCACAGTTACCTGCATCGAAGACCTGCGTGTGGTTGCCAAGCGCCGTGTGCCACGCATGTTCTATGACTATGCCGATTCGGGCTCGTACACCGAGGGCACCTACCGCTCCAATACCGCCGATTTTCAGGGCATCAAGCTGCGCCAGCGTGTGGCCGTGAACATGGAGGGCCGCAGCACCCGCACCACCATGGTCGGCCAGGACGTGGCCATGCCGGTGGCCATTGCGCCCACGGGCCTGACGGGCATGCAGCATGCCGATGGCGAAATTCTGGGCGCGCGTGCGGCCAAGGCGTTTGGCATTCCGTTCACGCTGTCGACCATGAGCATCTGCTCTATCGAAGACGTGGCCCAGCACGCCGGCCCCGGCTTCTGGTTTCAGCTGTATGTGATGCGCGACCGCGACTACATCGAGCGCCTGATCGACCGTGCCAAGGCCGCTGGCTGCTCGGCGCTGCAGCTCACGCTGGATTTGCAGATCCTGGGCCAGCGCCACAAGGACATCAAAAATGGCCTGTCATCGCCACCCAAGCCCACGCTGGCCAACCTCATCAACCTGGCGACCAAGCCGCACTGGTGCCTGGGCATGCTGGGCACCAAACGCCGCACGTTTGGCAACATCGTGGGCCATGCCAAGGGCGTGGGCGACATGTCGTCGCTGGCATCGTGGACGGCCGAGCAGTTTGACCCGCAGCTCAACTGGGGCGATGTGGAGTGGATCAAAAAGCGCTGGGGCGGCAAGCTGATCCTGAAGGGCATCATGGACGCCGAAGACGCGCGCCTGGCGGTCAACAGCGGCGCCGATGCGCTCATCGTCAGCAACCACGGCGGCCGCCAGCTCGATGGCGCGCCCTCGTCCATTGCCGCACTGCCCGCCATCGCCGAGGCGGTGGGCAAGGACATTGAAGTGTGGATGGACGGCGGCATCCGCAGCGGCCAGGACGTGCTCAAGGCCCGCGCCCTGGGCGCGCGCGGCACGCTGATTGGCCGCAGTTTCTTGTATGGCCTGGGTGCCTATGGCGAGGCGGGCGTGACCCGGGCGCTGCAGATCATCCAGAAAGAGCTGGACATCACCATGGCGTTCTGCGGCCACACCAACATCAACACGGTGGACCGGGGCATTTTGCTGCCGGGCACCTACCCGCTCGCCTGAGAAGGTGTGAACGAACCCACCATGCCCGCTCATCCCGCCAAAACGCACCCCCTCGTCGTTGTAAATGCTCGCCATGGCCCGAGCTATGGCTGCGCTTTGCGCCTCGATCGGCCGCGTTTTTGCGGCCTGCTCGGCCACGCCGGTTTCATTCACACCTTCTGAGTTCCCTTTTTCAGCCCTGCCCATGACAACCTCCCGCACCGGCGGCCAGATCCTGGTCGATCAGCTCCTTATCCACGGCGTGCAGCAGCTGTTTTGCGTGCCCGGCGAAAGCTACCTGGCCGTGCTCGATGCGCTGCACGATGCCCACATCGCCGTCACCGTGTGCCGCCAGGAGGGCGGCGCGGCCATGATGGCCGAGGCGCAGGGCAAGCTCACGGGCCAGCCCGGTATCTGCTTTGTGACGCGCGGGCCGGGCGCCACCAATGCGGCCGCGGGCATCCACATCGCGCACCAGGACTCCACTGCGCTCATCCTGTTCGTGGGCCAGGTGGCGCGGGGCGCCATGGGGCGCGAGGCGTTTCAGGAGCTCGACTACGGCGCCGTGTTCGGCACCATGGCCAAGTGGGTGGTGCAGATCGACGACCCGGCGCGCATGCCCGAGCTGGTCTCGCGCGCCTTCCATGTCGCCACCTCGGGGCGCCCCGGCCCCGTGGTGGTGGCGCTGCCCGAAGACATGCTGGTGCAAGCCGCCACGGTGGCCGATGCCTTGCCTTACCAGGTCACCGAAACACACCCCGGTGCGGCGCAGATGGCCGAGTTGCAGCAACGCTTGCAGGCGGCACAGCAGCCCGTGGCGATTGTGGGCGGCAGCCGTTGGTCTGCGCAGGCAGTGCAAGCGTTCACGGCGTTTGCCCAGGCGTGGTCCATTCCGGTGTATTGCTCGTTTCGCCGGCAAATGCTGTTCCCGGCCACGCACGCCTGCTACGGCGGCGACCTCGGGCTGGGCGTGAACCCCAAGCTGTTGGCACGCATCAAGGCGTCCGACCTGGTGCTGGTGGTGGGTGGGCGTTTGTCCGAAGTGCCTTCGCAGGGCTACGAGCTGTTCGACATCCCCACACCCGCGCAACCCTTGGTGCATGTGCACGCCGATGCCGACGAGCTGGGCAAGCTTTATCGCCCCGCGCAGGCCATTCATGCTACGCCGCAGGCCTTTGCTGCCGCGTTGAATGCCGTGCGCCCCCAGGCGAACGTGCCATGGAAAGCCCACACCGAGGCTGCGCACGCCGAATACCTGGCGTGGAGCGACCCGGCGCCCATCCGCATCCCTGGCGCGCTGCAAATGGGCGAGGTGATGCAGCACCTGCGCGCCGCATTGCCAGCCGACACCATCTTTTGCAACGGCGCCGGCAACTTCGCCACCTGGGTGCACCGCTTCTGGCCTTTCAACAGCTATGCCAGCCAGCTGGCGCCCACCAGCGGGTCCATGGGCTACGGCCTGCCTGCGGCCGTGGGTGCCAAGCGCCTGTGGCCACAACGTGAAGTGGTGGTGTTTGCAGGCGACGGCGACTTTCTGATGCACGGACAGGAATTCGCCACCGCCGTGCAATACGGCCTGCCCGTCATCGTGGTGCTGCTCGACAACGCCATGTACGGCACTATCCGCATGCACCAGGAGCGCGAATACCCCGGTCGCATCAGCGCCACGGCCCTGAAAAACCCCGACTTCCAGGCCTACGCCCAGGCTTTTGGCGGCCACGGCGAGCGCGTGACCACCACCGAAGAATTTGCCCCCGCCCTGGCCCGCGCACGCGCCAGCGGCCTGCCCAGCGTGCTGCACTGCCTGATCGACCCCGAGGCCATCACGCCCACGGGGACGTTGCAGGGGATTCGCAAGGCGGCGCTAGCGAAAGCCTGAACCCAGCGGATGCTGAGGGCACCGCGCAAAATAGCGGCTGTGACCGAAGCCGCTCCTGCTTTTTCTGCCCCAGACGCTGACCGCCCCGCACCACTGCGCCGCATTGCGCACCTGGACATGGACGCTTTCTTTGCGTCTGTGGAGTTGCTGCGCTATCCGCAGCTCAAGGGCCTGCCCGTGGTGATTGGCGGCCGGCGGCGCACGGTGGACGATCTGCTGCTGCAAAGCCCCGATGGCTCGGGTGCGCGCGAGCCGTGCTTTATTCCCGTGGCCGATTTCCCGCTGCTCAAGGACTACGTGGGCCGGGGCGTGATCACCACCGCCACCTATGCCGCGCGGCAGTTTGGTGTGGGCTCGGCCATGGGCATGATGAAGGCGGCCAAGCTGTGCCCCCAGGCCATTGTGTTGCCGGTGGATTTTGAAGAGGTGCGCAAGTATTCGCGCATGTTCAAAAGCGCTATCACCGAGATCGCCCCGGTGATGCAAGACCGGGGGGTGGACGAGGTGTATATCGACTTCACCGATGTGCCTGGCGGCCAACGCGAGGGCGGGCGCGTGCTGGCGCGGCTGATCCAAAAAGCCATTTTTGATGCCACGGGTCTGACCTGCTCCATTGGCGTGGCGCCCAACAAGCTGCTGGCCAAGATGGCAAGCGAATTTCACAAGCCCAAGGGCATTTCCATCGTGCACGAGGGCGACCTGCAACCGCTGGTCTGGCCGCTGGCCTGCCGCAAGATCAACGGCATTGGCCCCAAGGCCGATGCCAAGCTGGCGGCCCACGGCATCCACACCATCGGCGAGCTGGCCGCGCGATCGCGCGCCTGGCTGGTGCAGCACTTTGGCAAGGCCACGGGGGCCTGGCTGCACGATGCCGCCTGGGGGCGCGACGAGCGCCCGTTGGTGACTGAAAGCGAGCCCGTGAGCATCAGCCGCGAAACCACCTTCGAGCGCGACCTGCACGCCGTGCACGACCGCGCCGAGCTGGGCCGCATCTTCACGGCCTTGTGCGAGCAGGTGGCGCAGGACCTGCAGCGCAAGGGCTATGCGGGCCGCACCATCGGCATCAAGCTGCGCTATGCGGACTTTCGCGGCGCCACGCGCGACCAGACCATTGCCCAGGCCACGCAGGACGCCGCCATGCTGCGCCGCGTGGCGGGCCAGTGCCTCAAGCGCGTGCCGCTGCAACAGCGCCTGCGCCTGCTGGGTGTGCGTGTGGCCTCGCTGGTGCCGGTGGTCGAGGCGGCTTTGCACCCTGCCGCTGCGCACTCCCCCGGCCCGGCGCAGGGAGAGACGCTGGGGCTTTTCTGACCATCAGGGAAATCACGTAAATTTTTGTGTCAGCAAACCACGGCACAATGGTTTGCACCGTTTCCGTGCGGAACCTTTCGGCAGGACTTACCTATGCGCGTCAACCTTCCCGTCACCAACAACGAATACGACTTTCCGGCCGACGAGCTGCTGATGTCCACCACCGACACCAAAGGGGTGTTGACGCACTGCAACGCGCCCTTTGCCCGTGTGAGTGGCTTCACCATGGAAGAACTCATGGGCCAGCCGCACAACCTGATCCGCCACCCGGACATGCCGCCCGAGGCCTACAAGGACATGTGGTCCACCATAGGCCGCGGGCGCAGCTGGACGGGTTTTGTGAAGAACCGGCGCAAGGACGGCGACTTCTACTGGGTGCAGGCCCACGTCACCCCCATCATGCGCCAGGGCAAACCGGTGGGGTACATGTCGGTGCGCACCAAGCCCACGCGCGAGCAGGTTCAGGCGGCAGAGGCCTTGTATGCACGCGTCAAGCAGGAGCGCGAGTCCGGGCGCCAGACCATCCGCATCCATGCCGGTGGCGTGCGCAGCACCAGCATGCGGGACCATCTGCGCAAGCGCTACCGCACGGGCCCCACGCTGCGCCTGGCGGCCATGCTGCTGCCGCTCATGCTGGTGTCGCTGGTGCCAGGCTGGATGGGCTGGAACGATGGCATGGCCCTGGCCCTGCACACCCTGGCCTGGCTGGTGACGGCGGGCCTGGTGCTGGCGCGCTACCACGTGGGCATGACCCTGCCCATCCGCAGCCTGCGCCGCCTGCTCAACGGCATGGCCGCTGGCGACCTCACGCACCGCGAGCCCGAGCTGCCCATGACCCATGTGCTGGGCAAGGTCATGGCGCGCGTGCAGCGGTTGCAACTCAACATCCGGGCCGTGGTGGGCGACGCGATGGAGGAAATGGAGCGCTTCAGCGGCATCTCGGCGGAAATCGCCCAGAGCGCACAGGATCTGTCGGGCCGGGCCGAGTCGCAGGCCAGCAGCCTGGAAGAATCGGCCGCCGCCATGGAGCAGATCTCCGCCACGGTGGAAAACTCCAACGAGGCCGCACAAAAAGTGGTGCGTGAGAGCCGCCACAGTTCCGAGCTGGCGACCCAGGGCGGGCAGGCGGTGGCCCAGGTCAGCCAAGTGGTCAGTGCCATCGAGCAGTCTTCGCGCAAGATGGGGCAGATCATCTCCACCATCGAGGGCATCGCCTTCCAGACCAACATCCTGGCGCTCAATGCGGCCGTTGAGGCCGCACGCGCAGGCGAGCAGGGCCGTGGCTTTGCCGTGGTGGCAGGCGAGGTGCGCAGCCTGGCGCAGCGCTCGTCCGAGGCGGCCAAGGAAATCCAGGGGCTGATCAACGATTCGGCCACCAACATCGAACGCGGTGCCGGGCTGATGCAGTCGGCCAGCCAGACCATCGACCAGGTGGTGCAGTCGGTCGCGCACGTCAACTCCCTCATGGGCCAGATGGGCGTGGCGGCGCGCGAGCAGTCCGAAGGCATCTCCCAGGTCAACGAGGCCGTCACCCTGCTGGACCGCGACACGCAGCAAAACGCTGCGCTGGCGGAGCAATCGGCTGCCTCCTCGCGCGTCATGAGCGACAGCGCGGCCGTGCTGGGCCGCACGCTGGAAGTGTTCCGCGTGCGTTGAGGGTGGTGTCATCCCGATACGGTGTGCCGGGTGGCACACCGGCATCTTGACGAAAACTTACGTCAGACTTACGTTGGAGTCCCCGTCGCGCCGGGAGATTCCAATGACCCTCGAAGAACTGCAACGCATCAAGCAATGGCATGTGGATCACAAGGCCGACCACCCCTTGGAATACCACTTGTGGGATGCGGTCCTGACCTTCTGGCTCATGGGTTGGGTGGGTTGGTTTCCCACCTACCTGTTTGACCAGTGGTGGGGCGCACCCCTGTGTTGTGTGGGCATGCTGTTCCCCAGCCTCTATGTCACCTGGCGCGGTAGCGCGCACCGGCGCCACAAGCTGCGCTGCGACTGGCTCGATCTGCGCCGTTCCTGACAGCGCAACCCACCCTCACTGCCGCGCGGTACGCACGTTCTTCGGCATCGCCTGCGGGTGGCTGGTGCGCCAGGGGTTGATGTCCAGCCCGCCCCGGCGCGTGTAGCGGGCATATACCGTGAGCTTGATGGGCTGGCAGCGGGTCCAGATGTCCATGAAGATGCGCTCCACGCACTGCTCGTGGAATTCGTTGTGGTTGCGAAAGCTCACGATGTATTGCAGCAACCCCTCCTGGTCGATCTGCGGGCCGCTGTAGGCAATCTGCACGCTGCCCCAGTCGGGCTGGCCGGTCACCAGGCAATTGCTCTTGAGCAGGTTGCTGGTCAGAACCTCGGACACGGGCGCTTCGCCAGAGGCCGCGGTCAGCAATTCGGGTGCGGGCTGGTAGCGCGTGCATTCCACGTCCAGCCGGTCCAGACTCAGGCCATCGAGTTCGTGCACGGGCTCGCGGTCAAACAGTTCGGGCAGCAGCAGTTTCACGCCCACGGTGGCGGCGCGGTCGGCACCGCGCCACACGGCTTCGCTGATGTCGGTGCGGATGCGTGCCTGCACTTCAGCCGCATCGGCAAAGCGCGTGTTGTTGAAGCTGTTGAGGTAAAGCTTGAAGGACTTGCTCTCGACAATGTTGGGTGTTTCGCAGGGCACGGTGATGTGCGCCAGCGCCACCTGCGGCTTGCCGCGCAAGTTCAGCCACGACAGCTCGAAAGCCGTCCACAGGTCGGCCCCAAAAAAGGGTGCTGCGCCCGCAATGCCGATCTCGGCGCGCTTGCCCGCGCGCGGGATGGGAAACAGCAGCGAGGCGTCGTATTGATCGGCATACGCCGATGTTTTGCCCAGCTGCGATTGTTCCGGCGTGGTCATGGTCTATCCTTTTACTATTAAATTAATAGCTGCTTGCGCTTATCGGGAAAGCGCTAGAGCCTGTTTTTATATAAATTCGCGCTCGCGCAGCCATTTGGTGGCAATCCACTTGTCGCCCGCAATGACCGGCGCGCCGCCATGCAGTGTGCGCGTGGACGGATCGGGGCGCTCGTAGCTGAAGAACACGGCGTTGCCGCGCTGCGGTGCCACCTCGACCTGCACATCGGGGAAGATGGTGCCGCCGCCTTTTTCGGGCGTGTTCAGGTACATCACGAGCGTGCCCACGCGCTGCCCGCCGCGCCGCACGATGGTGGGGGTGCCGGGCTCGGCGGGGTCAAAGTAGTCGTAATGCGGCTTGTATTCGGCGCCGGGGCCGTAGTGCAGCACCTGCAGGCCTTCGCCATTTTCGATGGGCCAGTTCAGCAGGCGGGCAATGCGTTCTTCGATACGCTGGATCAGCGGGCTCTCGCCCCGCTGAAAAAACATGCCGTCGCTGGTGCGGTCGTCGTTGATTTCGTCGCCGCCCGTCTGGGTGGCCACCGTGAGCGAGCGCGCCATGCGCGGGGCGGCGGCGGCGATCAGGGCGTCGCATTCCTCGGGCGCAAGCAGGTTGGCAAACACCACCAGGCGGGGCTGCGCGAGGGTGAGCAGCACGCCGACCTGCCGGTCGCCCGCATCCAGAAACGGGGGCGAATCTGCCAGCAGCGGTGCGGGCACGGCCAGGGGCGGTGCGCGGTGGTGGGCCTCGGGGCTGTTGCTGGTGGGTGCTTGCAGCGCATCGGCCAGCGCCTGCGCGGCCACGTCGTCGTCCCAGCCCGCTGCGCGCAGGGATTGCCGCAGGGCGGCGGGCGAGCAGTCGGCGCTGGCCTGCTCGGCAATCCAGTCGCGCAGCTCGGGCGTGATGGATTGGCGAGCCGGTTGCGCCGTGCTTGCCCCTGCCGGGGTGCGCTGGTCAGAACGCGTCGCCATGATGCTGCTCAGGCCGCCTTGCGCCGGAACACCAGGCGCTCGGGCTCGGAGGCGGCGGGGGCAAAGGCATAGCCCTCCAGGTCAAACCCTTCGAGCTGGTGGGGCGTGGCAATGCGGTGCGTGATGGCATGGCGCGCCATGAGGCCCCGCGCGCGCTTGGCATGAAAGCTGATGATCTTGTAGGCGCCCGCTTTCCAGTCCTCGAACACGCAGTCGATGACGCGCGCCTTGAGGGCCTTGCGGTCCACGGCCTTGAAATACTCCTGCGACGCCAGGTTGACCACCACGGGTGTGGTGTCGGCACGCAAGCGGGTGTTGAGGTGCTCGGCAATCTGGCTGCCCCAGAACTGGTAGAGGTTGCTGCCCGCATCGGTGGCCAGGCGCGTGCCCATTTCCAGCCGGTAGGGCTGCATGCGATCGAGTGGCCGCAGCACGCCATACAGGCCGCTGAGGATGGCCACATGTTTTTGCGCCCAGTCCAGGTCGGGCGCGGTCAGCGTGCGGGCCTGCAGGCCTTCATACACATCACCGTTGAAGGCCAGCACGGCCTGGCGTGCGTTGGTGGCGGTGAATTTCGGTTGCCACACCTCGTAGCGCGCCACGTTCAGGGCGGCGAGCTTGTCGCTCAGACCCATCAGCGAGGCGATGTCCTGGGGGGATTTCTGGCGCAGCACCTCGATCAGCTGCGCCGACTGCGGCACGAACTGCGGCACGGTGTGCGGCAGCCCCTCGGGCAAAGGCGTGTCGTAGTCGAGCGATTTGGCGGGAGACAGCAGGAACAGCATGGTGGCGGAAAGTCTGTGGATCTCGGAGGGCAAGGCAGGCGGTGGCCGGGACACTGCAGGCGCTGGCGATGCGGGGTGCTGCATGCGTGCGGTGGCCACAGCGACCCAAAATGGTACCCGGTGCCGGGTTGCTGCTGGCCCCCAGGGGTATTTGCGGGCTGCAATGAAAGAAGGCGGCCCAGGCCGCCTTCTTTGGTGGTGACTGCGGCCCGGGGGGGCGGCAGACCTGTCAGGGCATCAAGCCGTTGGGGGTTGCTCAAACGGCAGCGTCATGGCAGAGAGGTCGCGGCGGGTTTCCACCAGCACCAGCGGGCCTTCGTCCAGCACCACGGCGGGCGGGCGCTCGCGCGGCACGCGGATGGGTTGTGGCTCGGCGGCAATCGCTGCCTGCACGGCGGCGATTTTTTCAGCATCCGAGTTCACCCATTGCAGGCCCGACGCAGCGGCCACCTGGTGCAGCGCATCGAGCGGCAGCGTAAAGCCCTGGACGCGGGGCATGCCTTGGGCCGGTGCCGCTGTAGGCGCTGCGGCAGGCGCCGGTGACACCGCGGGTGCGGGCTTTGCAGCCACCGCCACAGGAGCGGGCGCTGGCGCTGGCGCGGCGGCCAAGGGCGCCGGTGCCGGTGCGGCAGCAGGTGCTGGCACGGGGGCAGCAGCTTGCACGGCGGTCTCGGCGCGGGGCTGTGCGGGTGCTGGCACGGGTGCAGGAGCGGGTACCAGCACTGGCGCAGGGGCCGCGGGTGCTTGCGCCGGTGCCGGAGCCGCGTTGAAGTAGCTGCGGCGTGCCGGCTCTTCCTGGGCTTCGGTCGCAGTGGCGGCAACCGGGGCCGAGGTGTCGAGCTCCATCATGGCGGGGGCAGCCGATTCCACCGTGTCGCGGGGACCGCGTTCACCGCGTTCGCGCCGGTCACGGCCATAGCGGTCGCGTGAGCGGCGCTCACGGCGTTCGTCTGCGGCCGGTGCGACGTCGTTGCCGGTCAGGTCCAGATCGGGCAGCGATGCCAGCGGCGCGGTGTCCGCGAAGTCGGGCGTAGGGGCGCCGGTGTCTTCCCGGGCCTCTGCCGCGCGGGGTGCGCGTTCGCCGCGTTCACGACGACCCTGGCCTTCACCGCGTTCACGGCGGGGGCCGCGTTCGCCACGGGGCTGGGTGCCAGCCGTTTCGGCGCCATTGCCGTTCGGGCCCGTCACCTGCGCCTGGATGGCGGTCTGGGCGGCGGCATTGTCGGCGTCGGCGCCGGCAGCGCTGTTGCGGGGCTCGTCGCGGCGGCCACGGCCACCTTCACGGCCTTCGCGACCTTCACGGCCGTTGCGGCCTTCGCCTTCGCCACGGGGTGGACGGCTTTCAACGTCGCGCGGGGCACGGCCTTCTGCCGAGCGCTCTCCACGGCGGCCGCGGCCTTCACCGGCAGCTTCGCGGTTGCCATCACGGGCACCGCCTTCGCGGTTGCCGTCGCGGCCTGCGCCGCGTTCACCACGCTCGCCACGGCGGCCACGGCCTTCGCCATTGCGGCCGTCGCGGCGGGGTTCGCTGCGTGTGCCGGCTTCGGCGGGCGCAGCGGCCGGTGCGGGGGCTGCCACCGGAGCGGATGCCGGGGCGTCACCCATGCCAAACAGGCTCTTGAGCCAGCCGAAGAAGCCTTGTTCCTGGGCCGCGACAGGGGCGCGCGGTGCCGCAGGAGCGGGTGCGGCGGCTTGCACCGGGGCAGCAGCGGCCGGGCGCTGGCCCGCGCGCGGTGGGCGCACGGCGCCTTCGGGGCGGGGCTCGCGCGGTTCTGCGATGGGCGCGGGCGCATCTGGCAGCACACCCTTGATCACCGGGGTCTGCTTGTTGGTGGGCTCTTGCGAGCGGCGCGTCACGGCCGTGGGGTCTTCCACTTCTTCTGCAAGCTTGTAGCTGGCTTCGATGTGGTCCAGGCGCGGGTCGTCGTGCTTGAGTCGTTCCAGGCGGTAGTTAGGGGTTTCCAGCGTCTTGTTGGGAACCATCAGCACGGCGACGCGCTGCTTGAGCTCGATCTTGGCGATCTCGGTGCGCTTTTCGTTCAGCAGGAACGAAGCCACTTCCACCGGCACCTGGCAGTGCACGGCGGCCGTGTTGTCCTTCATCGACTCTTCCTGAATGATCCGCAGGATCTGCAGGGCCGACGATTCGGTGTCACGGATGTGGCCCGAGCCGCCGCAACGGGGGCAGGGGATGGACGAACCTTCGCTCAGGGCGGGCTTGAGGCGCTGGCGGCTCATTTCCATGAGGCCGAACTTGCTGATGGTGCCGAACTGCACGCGGGCGCGGTCCTGGCGCAGCGCGTCGCGCAGGCGGTTTTCCACTTCACGGCGGTTCTTCGACTCTTCCATGTCGATGAAGTCGATCACGATCAGGCCGCCCAGGTCGCGCAGGCGCATCTGGCGGGCCACTTCGTCGGCGGCTTCCAGGTTGGTGCGCGTGGCGGTTTCCTCGATGTCGCCGCCCTTGATGGCGCGGGCCGAGTTCACGTCCACGCTGACCAGCGCTTCGGTGTGGTCGATCACGATGGCACCGCCCGAGGGCAGTTGCACGGTGCGGGCGTAGGCCGACTCGATCTGGTGCTCGATCTGGAAGCGGCTGAACAGGGCGGCGTCGTCGCGGTAGCGCTTCACGCGGGCGGCATGCTCGGGCATGACGTGCGCCATGAACTGCTGCGCCTGTTCGTAGATATCGTCGGTATCGATGAGGATGTCACCGATGTCGTTGTTGAAGTAGTCGCGGATGGCGCGGATCACCAGGCTCGATTCCTGGTAAATCAGGAAGGCGCCCTTGCCACCCTTGGCGGCGCCGTCAATGGCGTTCCACAATTTCAGCAGGTAGTTCAGGTCCCACTGCAGTTCAGGGGCGCTGCGGCCAATGCCAGCGGTGCGGGCAATGATGGACATGCCGTTGGGGTACTCGAGCTGGTCCATCGCCTCTTTCAGCTCGGCGCGGTCCTCGCCCTCGATGCGGCGCGAAACGCCACCGCCACGGGGGTTGTTGGGCATCAGCACCACGTAGCGGCCGGCCAGCGAGACAAAGGTGGTCAGGGCAGCGCCCTTGTTGCCGCGCTCTTCTTTTTCGACCTGGACCAGCAGTTCCTGGCCTTCCTTGATCACGTCATTGATGCGTGCCTGGTTGGGCGAGACACCCGGGGCGAAGTAGCTGCGCGAAATTTCCTTGAACGGCAGAAAGCCGTGGCGGTCTTCGCCGTAATCCACAAAGCAGGCTTCCAGCGAAGGCTCGACGCGCGTGACGACGGCCTTGTAGATATTGCCCTTGCGTTGCTCGCGCCCCTCGATTTCGATTTCGTAGTCGAGGAGCTTTTGTCCGTCGACGATGGCCAGGCGCCGTTCTTCGGGCTGCGTGGCGTTGATGAGCATCCGCTTCATGATGCGATTCCTTTGCGTGTTTTGCGGAGGGCAGCGGCGCAGCCAACAGGGCTGCGCGGGCTGCCACCCGCAGTTCCAAACCAAAAACAAGCTCTACCGGAGCTGTGAATGCCTGGACTGACGCATTGAAACGAAGGGAATTGCCGGGGATGACGCAGTGCCGTCGAGCGCTAGCTCAACGGGGGCGGCAAGGGCGGGTGGATGGGGGCGAGTGGGAGTGTGCGCAGTTTTGCTATTGAAATAATAGCTGTATGCGCAGGCAGGGTGCGCGCTATAGGCAATATGACGCCCAAAAGCGGGGGCAAGCGCCACCGCCAGAGAGTCAATATCAATGCCATCAGCAACCACATGCTCGCTTCGATCCGCTGGCAGATTGCGCCCTGGTGGGGCGAATCTGCCAGCTTGGGGGATTCCGTATCAGTGTTTCAATTTGTCAGCCCGCCGCACGGCGTACAGGCCACTGCAGGCATCTGGCCTGCAATCTGCCGGTACGACGCCCGCTGGCATCGACCTGCCTGCGCAAATGCAAGGGCTGTGTGGACTAAACTCCAGACAAATCAACCACTTACACATTGACGCGCAGGTGAAACACATTATAGGGGGCAAACCGTCATCCGACCGCACCCCCGCCGCTCCCGCTCCCGCAGCGCGCCTGGTGGAGGTCGACGAAGACTCTTCGGGCCAGCGCCTCGACAACTTTCTGATACGCCAGCTCAAAGGCGTGCCCAAAACCCATGTCTATCGCATCATCCGCAGTGGCGAGGTGCGCATCAACAAGGGCCGGGTCAACGCCGACACCCGCGTGGAGGCGGGCGACGTGGTGCGCCTGCCGCCCGTGCGCATCTCCGACAAGGTGGCTGAAAAGGCCGAGCGGCCTGCTCCGGCGCGCGAGTTCCCCATCCTGCTCGAAGACGAACACCTGATTGCCCTGGACAAGCCCGCTGGCGTGGCGGTGCATGGTGGCAGCGGCGTGAGCTTTGGCGTGATCGAGCAACTGCGCCAGGCGCGGCCCCAGGCCCGGTTTCTGGAGCTGGTGCACCGGCTGGACCGCGAAACATCGGGCATCCTGCTGGTGGCAAAAAAAAGGTCAGCACTCACTCACCTGCAAGACCAGTTCCGTGAACGCGAAACCGGCAAAACCTATCTCGCGCTGGTGACCGGGGCCTGGGCCTCTAACAAAAAAGTGATCGACCTGCCGCTGCACAAATACCTGCAGGCCGACGGCGAACGCCGCGTGCGGGTGACCACCGCCGACGACCCCGACGGCATGCGTTCGGTCACACTGGTCAAGGTGCGACAGGTGCTGTCCGCCCGGCCGGCGCAATGCCTGCCCGCCATGAGCCTGTTGGAGGTGACCATCAAGACCGGCCGCACCCACCAGATCCGTGTGCACCTGGCCAGCCAGGGGCACGCGATCGTGGGGGACGACAAATACGGTGATTTCGACCTCAACAAACGCCTGCACAAGCTGGGGATGCGGCGTATGTTTCTTCATGCGTGGAGGTTACAGTTCACGCACCCGGCCACCGGCGAACGCGTGCTGCTGAACGCCGAACTGCCGCCGGAGCTTGCCGACTTCGTTCCAACCGCCTGATTGCCCCATGCCTGCGACCTCCCGCCCACGCCGCTTTGACCTGATCGCCTTTGACTGGGACGGCACGCTGTTCGACTCCACGGCCATCATCGTGCGCAGCATCCAGGAGGCCGTGCGCGACGTGGGCGGCGCCGTGCCCACCGACGAAGCCGCTTCCTACGTGATCGGCATGGCACTCACCCAGGCCCTGGCCCACGCTGCGCCCGATGTGCCGCCCGAAAAATACCCCGAGCTGGGCAACCGCTACCGTTACCACTACCTGCAGCACCAGGACGACCTGAGCCTGTTCGACGGCGTGCTGCCCCTGCTGGGTGACCTGCGGGCGCAAGGCCATCTGCTGGCCGTGGCCACCGGCAAAAGCCGGCGGGGGCTGGACGAGGCGCTGCATTCGGTGCAGCTCAAGGGCGTTTTCGACGGCTCGCGCACCGCCGACGAGACGGCCGGCAAACCCCATCCCCTGATGCTGCAGGAGTTGATGGCCGAATTTGATGTGCCGCCCGAGCGCCTGCTCATGATTGGCGACACCACCCACGACCTGCAAATGGCGCTGTCGGCGGGGTGTGCCAGCGTGGGCGTGAGCTACGGCGCCCACGAGCCTGCGGCCTTTGACGTGCTGAATCCGCTGCATGTGGCCCATTCGGTGCGCGAATTGCACGACTGGCTGCTGTCCCATGCCTGACTTGCGCGCCATCGCATCACCCGTGCCCGCTTGCCCATGACCACCGCCGATTCCATCGCCATCGCGCTGTGCAACAGTGCCGACCTGCAGGAGCGCCACCTGGCCGTGCCTTTTGACGTGGTGTATGCCGGGCAGACCTGCCGGGCCTTTGCCATCCGCTTCGAGGGGCGGCCCCACGCCTTCCTGAACCGGTGCTCCCATGTGGCCATGGAGATGGACTACCAGCCCGACCGCTTTTTTGACGACACCGGCCAGTGGCTGCTTTGCGCCACGCACGGTGCGACCTATCGGCCAGACACCGGCGCCTGCGTGGGCGGCCCATGCCGCGGCGGGCTGGTGAAAATTGCCCTGTCCGAAGTGGACGGGGTGGTGCACTGGCATACTGCCCACAACCTGCAACCCGTCGAGTTCTAGATGCATTACACCCTCGTTCTTTTGTTCATGCGCTGCACCCCCGCTGTGGGTGCACCGGCCCGCGTTGGCATGTCCCGGTGGGAGGTGTGAGATGAGTGATTCGCAACAACCCGGCGGTTCTGGTTCTGGCACAAAACCGTCTGTACCGCCGGACCTGTGGGCGCAAGCAGCTACTGAATCAGGAGCGGCCTCGGCAGCTCGCCCCAAGGCGGCGCTGGAGCCCGGCTGGGAGCGGGCCACGCTGGAAAAGCTGGCGTTTGCCGCCCTCAACGAGCAGCGCAGTGCACGGCGCTGGAAGATATTCTTTCGCCTGACCTGGCTGCTGGTGGCCGTGCTGGTGGCCTGGGCGGCCCTGGACCAGAGCACCAGTGGCGCCAGCAAGTTGGCGCCCCACACCGCGGTGGTGGATATCAAGGGTGAAATCGCCGCAGGCGCCGAAGCCAGCGCCGAGCTGGTGGTGGCCGCCATGCGCAGCGCCCTCGAAGACGAAGGCTCGCAGGCACTGGTGCTGCTGATCAACTCACCCGGTGGCAGCCCGGTGCAGGCCGGCATGATCAACGATGAAATCCTGCGCCTGAAGGCCAAACACGGCAAGCCTGTGTATGCGGTGGTGGAAGAAACCTGCGCTTCGGCCGCCTATTACATTGCGGCGGCAGCCGACGAGATTTTTGTGGACAAGGCCAGCATCGTGGGCAGCATTGGCGTCCTGATGGACGGCTTTGGCTTCACGGGCACCATGGAAAAGCTGGGTGTGGAACGCCGCCTGCTCACTGCGGGCGAGAACAAGGGATTTCTCGATCCTTTCAGTCCACAGACGCAAACGCAGCGTGAATACGCCCAGACCATGCTGGACCAGATCCACCAGCAGTTCATTGGCGTGGTGAAGGCCGGGCGGGGTGATCGCCTCAAACCCACGCCGGAAACCTTCAGCGGCCTGTTCTGGACGGGCCAGCAGGCCATTGAAATGGGCCTGGCCGACAAGCTGGGCAGTCTTGACTTTGTGGCGCGCGAAGTGGTCAAGGCCGAAGACATCATCGACTACACCCGCCGTGAAAACGTGGCCGAACGCCTGGTCAAGCGTTTTGGCGCAGCGATGGGCGTGGGCGCCGCCAAGGCCCTGGCAACCCCCGCCACGGTGCAATTGCGTTGAACGCATTGGCCCCGGCTTGGTGGGGGCAGCAGAGGGGGGGGCAATGTTTTGAAGAAATATGCCCTTAACGCTTATCCAATAAGCGCTAATAGCTATTAAATAGATAGCAAATTTTCAATCGCAATGCCTAACGTGCCTAACGCCCCAGGGCGAATACCACCGGTGTGCGGTTGTCGGTGGGGCATGGCAATTGGCGCCACTGGCGCACCAGCTGGCTGCGGATCTGGGCCTGGGGCAATGTCAGCCCTCCTGCCATGGCCAGCCGCGTGTGGGGCTGCAGGGTCTGCACCAGCGCCTGCCACAGCGCTGCGTTGCGATAGGGGGTTTCGATGAAGAGCTGGGTTTGCCCGGTCTTGAGCGCCAGAGATTCCAGCTCGCGGATGCGCTGGCTGCGCTCTTGCGCATCCACTGGCAGGTAGCCGGTAAAGGCGAAATTCTGGCCGTTGAGGCCGCTGGCCGCCAGCGCCAGCAGCAGTGAGACGGGGCCCACCAGTGGCACCACCGGAATGCCCAGATCGTGTGCTGCGCGCACCACCGATGAGCCGGGGTCTGCCACGGCAGGCATGCCCGCTTCGCTGATCAGTCCCATGTCGTGCCCCACCAGTGCGGCGGCCAGCAGCGGGCGGGCATCAAACGGCGCCGACCCCTTTTCACCATGGTCGCCTTTCTTGTGGACCTCGCGCGGCAGCTCGGTGATGGTTTGCTGCTGCAGCGAAGCGGCCAGCGGATGCAGGGGCTCGATGCGCTTGAGGTAGGCGCGTGTGCTCTTGGCGTTCTCGCAAATCCAGTGCGTAAGGCGGGCCGCCGTTTTCAACGTGCCATCGGGTAAGGCGTCTTGCAGCGGCGCCTGGGTGTCGCAGCCGAAGTCGAGCGGTGCGGGCACCAGGTACAGCGTGCCGTTGGTGGCGGTGAAGCTGGGCGCGTCGGACGGGGTGGTGGGGCGCGTGCTCATGGCAAGACCATCCCGGCGGCGCGCAGCATGCGGCAGGTGCGGATCAGCGGCAGGCCAATCAGGGCAGTGGGGTCGTCGCTCAGGATGGCGTCGAGCAACGCAATGCCCAGGCCTTCACTTTTGGCGCTGCCCGCGCAATCGTAGGGCTCTTCGGCGCGCAGATAGCGTTCAATCTCATCGTCGGACAGTGCGCGAAAGCGCACCTCCACGGGCGCGAGATCCACCTGTTCGAACCCCGTGGCCTCACAGACCACGGCCACCGCCGTCTGGAAAATCACGGTCTGGCCGCGCATCTGGCGCAACTGGGCCGTCGCACGCTCGTGCGTGCCCGGTTTGCCCAGCGGGTGACCACCCAGGTCGGCCACCTGGTCCGAGCCGATCACCACCGCCTGTGGGTGCTGGCGGGCCACTGCGCGGGCCTTGGCCACGGCCAGGCGCAAAGCCAGGTCGCGCGGTGTTTCTTCGGCCAGCGGGGTTTCGTCAACCTCGGGAGCTGCTACGACGAAAGGCAGGTTCAGACGGGCCAGGAGTTCGTGGCGGTAACGCGAAGTAGAGCCCAATACCAATGGGCGTTGCGGGGTGGGGGATTGTTGCATCGGGCGATTCTCTTACACTGCCGCCATGACCAAGGAATTCTCTCCCGACCGGCTCGATGTCAAGGCCTTCGCTCAGGTAAGCGGACACCTGTCCGGGCACGACTCGCTGCTGAAATACGAGCGGTTGTCCCAGGAGGCCAAAGGCCTGCATCCCGATTTGCGGGTGGACTGGACGGCCACGGGCGAGCTGCGCACGGAACTCGGTGACAGCGGTCAGCTGTGGCTGCACATGAAGGTGCAGGCCACGTTTCCCATGGAATGCCAGCGCTGCCTGACGCCGGTGGATGTGCCATTGGCCGTGGAGCGCTCGTTTCGTTTCGTGGCCGACGAAGCCACGGCCGAGGCGCTGGACGACGAGAGTGAGGAAGATCTGCTGGCCCTGAGCCGTGAATTCGATTTGCGTGAGTTGATCGAGGATGAGTTGCTGATGGCATTGCCCGTGGTGCCGCGCCACGATGAGTGCCCCACGGCCGTGCCGCTGGCCTCCAGCGACGGCGATTTCGAGGCGGCCAGTGCCGAAAAACCAAACCCCTTCGCTGCGTTGGCAAGCCTTCGCAAAGAAGAAAAGGGACAGTAATTGGCGTTTGGGATATAATCGTGGGCTTCACGCGAATCCCCTCGGGTCTTTTTTGGGCTGATCGCGTTTTTACCAACCCTATTCAAGACCAGGAGCCATCATGGCCGTTCAGCAAAACAAAAAGTCCCCTTCCAAGCGCGGCATGCACCGCTCGCACAATGCCCTGAACGTGCCGGGCATTGCTGTGGAACCCACCACCGGTGAAACGCATCTGCGCCACCACATCAGCCCCAACGGCTTCTACCGTGGCCGCCAGGTGCTGAAGAACAAGTCTGAAGCCTGACTTTAGCCCTCTCCACAAGGCCCGCTGCTACTGCATCTGTAGCTCGGGCCTTTGTTTTGACCGTTGCATTTATCTTTCGGCCCGCACTGCCGGCCGGACAAGTCGCCCATGATCACACTGGCTGTTGACTGCATGGGGGGCGACCACGGCCCCCGCGTCACGCTCGCGGCGTGCCGCCAGTTCCTCGACAATCATCCCGATGCCCATCTGCTGCTGGTCGGTCTGAAGGACAGTCTTCAATCGTTCTCGCACGAGCGCGCTACCGTGGTGTTGGCCACCGAGGTGGTTGCCATGGATGACCCCGTGGAGATTGCCCTGCGCCGCAAGAAGGATTCGTCCATGCGCGTTGCCATTCAGCAGGTAAAGGATGGCACGGCTGCTGCCGCGGTTTCCGCCGGCAACACGGGTGCCTTGATGGCCATTGCCCGCTATATCCTCAAGACGCTCGATGGCATTGACCGCCCGGCCATTGCCACCCAGATGCCCAATGCCCAGGGTGGTGCCACCACGGTGCTCGACCTGGGGGCCAATGTGGACTGCTCTGCCGAGCACCTTTTGCAGTTTGCCGTCATGGGTTCTGCGCTGGTGTCGGTGCTCAAGGGTGTCGAGGAGCCCACGGTTGGTTTGCTCAACATTGGCGAAGAAATCATCAAGGGCAGTGAAGTCATCAAAAAAGCTGGTGAACTGCTCCGATCTGCTGCCAATTCGGGCGATCTGAATTTTTATGGCAATGTGGAAGGCAATGACATTTTCAAGGGAACCGTGGACATCGTGGTGTGTGACGGTTTCGTGGGCAATGTGGCGCTGAAAGCCAGTGAGGGCGTGGCGACCATGGTGGTGGGTGGGCTCAAGCAAGAGTTCTCGCGCAATATCCTGACAAAAATTGCCGCCATCTTTGCCTATCCGGTGCTAAAAGCGCTCATGAAGCGCATAGATTACCGTCGATACAACGGCGCGGCGCTGTTGGGCCTGCGGGGGCTGGTGTTCAAGAGCCACGGTTCGGCCGACACCATGGCTTTCGAGCAGGCATTGAACCGGGCGTATGATGCAGCCCGCAACAACCTGCTCGATCGTGTCCGGACCCGGATTGCGCATGCGGCGCCCCTGCTGGCGCCTGGCAATGCCCAGCCAACGCCCGTCGCTGTGGCGACAACACATTGATGAGACGCTATTCCCGCATTACCGGCACCGGCAGTTATCTGCCTCCCCGCCGGGTGACCAACGCCGATCTGGTGGCCGAGCTGGCGCAGAGCGGAATCCAGACCTCTGACGAATGGATCGTGGAGCGCACCGGTATACGGGCGCGCCACTTCGCTGCGCCCGATGTGACCAGCGGCGATCTGGGTCTGGAGGCTGCCAGGAAGGCGCTGGAGGCCGCCGGCTGCGAGCCGCAAGACATCGATCTGATCATCGTGGCCACCTCCACGCCCGACATGGTGTTTCCCTCGGTGGCCTGCATATTGCAAAACAAGCTGGGCGCCAATGGTTGTCCCGCTTTTGACGTGCAGGCGGTGTGCAGTGGCTTTGTCTACGCCCTCACGGTGGCAGACGCCATGATCCAGACCGGCGCCGCCAAGCGTGCGCTGGTGGTGGGGGCCGAGGTTTTCAGCCGCATCCTGGATTTCAAGGACCGCACGACCTGCGTGCTGTTTGGTGACGGAGCAGGCGCGGTGGTGCTGGAGGCGTCTGACACGCCCGGAATCCTGGCCAGCGACCTGCACGCCGACGGCCAGTATGTGGGCATCCTGTGTGTGCCGGGCAATGTATCGGGTGGCGAGGTGCTGGGCGATCCCCTGCTCAAGATGGATGGCCAGGCTGTATTCAAGCTGGCGGTGGGTGTGCTCGAAAAAGCGGCACGCGCCACGCTGGCAAAAGCCAACCTGACCGATGCCGACATCGACTGGCTGATTCCGCACCAGGCCAACATCCGCATCATGCAGAGCACAGCCAAGAAGTTGAAGCTGTCCATGGACAAGGTGGTGGTCACAGTGGACCAGCACGGCAACACGTCGGCAGCCTCGATTCCGTTGGCGCTGGACCATGCCGTGCGCACCGGGCAGGTCAAGAAGGGCGAAACCCTGCTGCTCGAAGGTGTGGGGGGCGGTTTTACCTGGGGCGCTGTGCTCCTGAAGTTATAGCTACTTGCGCTTACTGATAAAGCGCTAGAGGCATATTTCTTATAAATATCTTGGTTTTTATGAAATCCTTTGCATTTGTCTTTCCCGGGCAGGGCTCGCAGTCTGTAGGCATGCTGGACGCCTGGGGCGATCACCCGGTTGTGGCCCAAGCGCTGCAAGAGGCATCGGACGCTCTGGGTGAAGATCTTGCCCTGCTGATTCAGCAAGGCCCCAAGGAAGCACTGGCCCTGACCACCAACACCCAGCCCGTGATGCTGGTGGCCGGGGTTGCCGCATGGCGCGTGTGGTGCGCCGAAGGCGGGGCTGCGCCGCTGGCCGTGGCCGGGCATTCGCTGGGCGAGTATTCGGCGCTGGTGGCCGCTGGCGTGCTGACACTGGCACAGGCAGCGCCTCTGGTGCGCCTGCGCGCCGCAGTCATGCAAGAGGCCGTACCGGTGGGCACAGGGGCCATGGCGGCCATTCTGGGTATGGAGGCGTCCCGGGTGATTGAGGGGTGCTCTGAGGCGACTGCATCCTTTGGTCCGGGATCGACCGAAGTGGTCGAGGCCGTGAATTTCAACGACCCGATCCAGACCGTGATCGCTGGCACCAAGGCGGGTGTGGACAAGGCCTGCGAGCTGCTCAAGGCAGCGGGTGCCAAGCGCGCGCTGCCGCTGCCCGTGTCGGCACCATTCCATTCCAGCCTGATGAAGCCTGCCGCCGAGAAGCTGCGCATGGCGCTGGCCGATGTGGTGCTGGCTGTGCCCCAGATTCCGGTGCTCAACAACGTGGATGTGGCCGTGCAGCAGGACGCCGACGCCATTCGTGACGCGCTGTACCGCCAGGCCTTTGGTGCTGTGCGCTGGGTTGAGTGTGTGCAGGCGCTGAAAGGCCGTGGCATCACCCATATCATTGAATGTGGCCCCGGCAAGGTGCTGGCGGGCCTGACCAAACGCATCGACCCTGAACTGGTCGGCGCAGCACTGTTTGATCCGGCCACGCTGGCCGAAACCCGGGAGTTGTTGGCATGACGCATTCTGTATCCCCAGCCCAGGTGGCGCTGGTCACCGGCGCATCGCGCGGCATCGGTGCCGCGATTGCCCTGGAGCTAGCAGTGCGTGGTTACCAGGTGGTCGGCACCGCCACCACGGACGAGGGCGCAGAGCGCATCAGCAAGGCCCTGTCAGCCTACCCGGGCTGCCGGGGCGCCAACCTGAATGTCAACGATGGCGCGGCCATCGAGGCGCTGATGGACTCCATCGTCAAGCAGCAAGGCGGATTGCATGTGCTGGTGAACAATGCCGGCATCACGCGCGACACGCTGGCCATGCGCATGAAAGACGAAGACTGGGATGCCGTGCTGGACACCAATCTCAAGGCTGTTTTCCGCGTGAGCCGTGCGGCGATTCGCCCCATGATGAAGCAGCGCTTTGGGCGCATCATCAGCATCACCAGCGTGGTGGGCGCATCGGGCAATGCCGGGCAGGCCAACTATGCAGCCGCCAAGGCTGGCGTGGCTGGCATGACGCGCGCGCTGGCCCGCGAACTTGGCAGCCGCAGCATCACGGTCAATTGCGTGGCGCCGGGATTCATTGAAACCGACATGACGGCAAATCTGCCCGAAGAGCAGCAAAAGGCGCTGCAATCCCAGATCGCCCTGGGCCATCTGGGCAAGCCTGCCGACATTGCCCATGCGGTGGCCTACCTGGCATCGCGTGAGGCGGGCTATGTGACGGGGCAGGAATTGCACGTCAATGGCGGCATGTACATGTAATTGTTGAGAGTTAAGGCAATGCTGATCAAGGTCCACCGTTGTCGCTTCTCAAACGTTATCCGCAGATGAAGCAGCAGACCCTGGCAATGGCCGCAGATCAAAACAACGGATTCGAGCAGTCGCGCAAGCCCACCCGACGTG
>NZ_QOZT01000026.1:0-43197 GCF_003345135.1 Acidovorax sp. BoFeN1 | reverse complement strand
GGTGTCGGTTGGGGGCATGGGGGTCTCCTTGAAGTGGATGACAGGATTGCCAACCTGGCCATCGTAGAAACGCCCGCAATGCAGGCGTGTAGGCCCACATGCCATGCGGCCGCCGGGGGATGGAGACTTTGGGCAGGGCCTGCCGCTTGACCCGTGCCACACTCTTGCCCTTACAACAGGTGGTTATGTCTTCTACAGAGTGGGCCCAGGCGGCCCTGCAGTCGTTTGATGCGGTGGTGCAGGCCACCGAGGGGTTTCGCAGCCGCGCCGGGCAGCGGCTGATGGCCGAGCAGGTGGCGCGCACCTTCAGCACGGCCACGCTGGGCAAGGTGGATGAAGAGGGCGGCGAGGCCGCGCCTACGCGCTCCATTGCCGTGATCCAGGCGGGCACGGGGGTGGGCAAGTCGCTGGCGTATTGCGCGCCCGCCATTGCGCTGGCGCTGGCACGGGGCACGCGGGTGCTGATCTCGACCGCCACGGTGGCGCTGCAGGAGCAGCTGGTCAACAAAGACCTGCCGGCGCTGGCCGCGCGCATGCCGCAGCCGTTCAAGTTTGCGCTGGCCAAGGGGCGTGGGCGCTATGTGTGCAAGCTCAAGCTTGACCGGCTGGCCGGCACGGGCGAGGCGCACGGCGAGGACGATGACGACCTGTTTCCCGAAGAGGCCGCCAACGCCCGCCGCAAACGATCTCACCAGGAGACCGAGGCGCGCATGCAGTTTTATTCGACCATGGCGCAGACGCTATCGAAGGGCGCCTGGGACGGCGACCGCGACAGCCTGGACACCCCGCCTGAGCCCGAGGTGTGGAGCCCCGTGGCTGCCGAAGGTGCATCGTGCACGGGCAAGCACTGCCCGGCCTTCAGCCAGTGCACCTATTACGACAAGCGCAAGGAGCTGGTGGGTGCGCAGGTGATCGTGGCCAACCACGATTTGCTGCTGTCGTCGCTGGGCGCGCGCGTGCTGCCCGAGCTGGACAATTGCCTCCTGGTGCTGGACGAAGCCCACCACTTGCCCGCCACCGCGCTTGCCCAGTTTGCGTGCAGCATGGATTTGTCGCGCATCACCTGGATCGAGCGGCTCTCCAGCCGGGGCCTGCGCATTGGCGCGCTGCTGGAGGTGGAAGAGATTGCCGACATCCCGCGCCATGCGGCCCAGCTGCGGCAAACGCTGCAGGACCTGGCGCGCATCGTGATGGACGTGTATGGCGACCACCTCAAAAGCCTGAAGGACACCTGGGGCCCCGCGCGCGTGCGCGTGCCGCGCGGCGAACTGCCCGAGCCCCTGATTGCCCCGCTGGGCCTGCTGGCCGCCAGTGCCGATGGTTTTCTGGAAGCGCTGCGCGCCATCAGCAAAGCCCTGCGCGCCGAGATGCGCGACAAGCCCGACGAGGCCAAGCGCCTGTCCACGCTGTATGCACAGATCGGCATGCTGGCGCCGCGCCTGGAAGAGCTGCACGCCACCGCGCAACTGCTGCTGCAGGATGCCCCCGAGGGCGCCGACCGCAGCTTTGTGCCCGCCGCCAAGTGGTTCACGCTGGAGATGGATGGCGACTTCATCGTGGTGAAGGCGCACGCCAGCCCCATCTTGCCCGGCACCACGCTGCGCAACCACCTGTGGAGCGCGGTGCGCGGCGCGGTGCTGACATCGGCCACGCTCACCAGCTGCGGCAATTTCGATTTCTTTTTGCGCGAAGCCGGCCTGCACGGTGACGAGGCCGCCACCACGCTGGAGGTGGCCAGCCCCTTCAACTACGCCGCGCAGGGCACACTGATTGCCGCCGAAACGCGCGCCGACCCCAAGAACGCCGCGCAGTTCACCGCCGAGATGGTCGATGCCCTGTTGCACGACATTGCGCGCGTGGAATACGGCGCGCTGGTACTTTTCACCTCACGCGAACAGATGCGCCAGGCCGTGGATGCGCTGCCCACCGCCATGCGCAGCGTGGTGCTGGTGCAAAACGCGCTGCCGCGCGCGCAGCTGCTCAAGCGGCACCGCGAGCGGGTGGAGGGCGGTGAGCCCTCGGTCATCTTTGGCATGCAGTCGTTTGGCGAAGGGCTGGATTTGCCCGGGCGGCTGTGCGAATCGGTGTTCATTACCAAGCTACCCTTTGCACCGCCCGACGACCCGGTGGGCGAAGCCCGCGCCGAATGGCTTCGCGCCGTGGGCCGCGACCCGTTCAGCGAACTGGTGGTGCCCGCTACCGCCATCCGCCTGGCGCAATGGGTGGGCCGCGCCATCCGCACCGAGGAAGACCAGGCGCATGTGTACTGCTACGACAAGCGCCTGACGCGCACCAGCTATGGGCAGCGGCTGCTCAAAGGGCTGCCGCCGTTTGCGCTGGAGCAACGGGCTCCGCTGTGATTGGGCGACACTTCCCACGCCATATTTCCAACCACAACAACAAACCATAGAGAGGAACCACCATGCCCCACACCATTCCCGCCTGCCCCCAATGCGGCCAGGAAAACACCTACCCCGATGGCAGCAACTACGTGTGCCCCGACTGCGCATTTGAATGGCCGCAGGTGGCCGATGCCGCCGAAACCGATGCGGCAGAAGCAGGCGACGGCGTGGTGCGTGACGCCAATGGCAACCCCCTGGCCGACGGCGACGCGGTGATTCTGGTGAAAGATCTCAAGGTCAAGGGCTCGTCCTCCACCCTGAAAAAGGGCACCAAGATCAAGAGCATCCGCCTGGTCGATGGTGCAGATGGCCACAACGTGGACTGCAAGACCGACCTGGGCAGCATGCTGCTCAAATCGGAGTTTCTGAAGAAGGCCTGATGCTTTGTTTTTGATAGCTGCTAGCGCATGTTGCATAAGCGCTACAGGCCAAAAACACTTGATATCAGCGCCGACTACCCGTCCACCGTACCTGCGCTGCAGCATGTCCCACCCCATCGCCGTCATCGACTTTGAAACCACCGGCATCTCGCCCGGCCAGGGTGCGCGCGCCACCGAGGTGGCCATCGTGCTGCTGGAGGGCGGGGTGGTGGTGGACCGGTTCCAGAGCCTGATGAAAACCGGCGCGTGGATTCCACCCTTCATCACCCAGCTCACCGGCATCACCAATGCCATGGTGAACGCCGCGCCCGCTGCAGCCGAGGTAATGGCACAGGCCGCGCGCTTTGTGGGCAACGCGCCCATGGTGGCGCACAACGCGTCGTTTGACAGCAAGTTCTGGCAGGCCGAGCTGGCACTGGCCGGAGTGCCCGCGCCGCAGCCCTTTGCCTGCACGGTGCTGCTGTCGCGCCGGCTGTACCCGCAGGCGCCCAGCCACAAGCTGGGTGTGCTGGTCGATTACCACGGCCTGCCGCGCACGGGCCAGGCCCACCGGGCGCTGGCCGATGCCGAAATGGCCGCCGCCCTGCTGGCGCGCATGCAGCACGACCTGCGCACGCAATGGCGCGTGGCCCAGCCCGACCATTCCCTGTTGATGGCGCTGCAGCGCTGCGCCCGGCCCGCGGTGGGCAAGCTGCTGGCGCAACATACGGCCAGCGAATGAGCCCCCATGCCCCGGCGCTGGGCTCATTTACTATTATTTTGATAGCTGTTAGCGCTTATCCGTTAAGGGCTACATGTCTTTTTGGCTCTTAAAGCGGAGTTTCCACCGCCCTTGCCCATAATCGCGCCATCTTTCCCCACAAAAGGACTTTCATGCCGTATCTCATTCTTGGTTTGGTGCTGTTTCTGGGCGTGCATTCGGTGCGCATCGTGGCCGATGGCTGGCGCACGCAGATGCGGGCCCGCCTGGGTGAGGGCGCCTGGAAGGGGCTGTACTCGGTGGCTTCGGTGGTGGGCCTGGTGCTGGTGGTCTGGGGCTACGGCCTGGCGCGCCAGCAGCCCGTGGTGCTGTGGAATCCACCCGTGGGCATGCGCCATGCGGCTTCACTGCTCACGCTGATCGCCTTTGTGCTGCTGGCCGCCGCCTATGTGCCGCGCAACGTGTTCAAGGCCCGGCTGCACCACCCCATGGTGCTGAGCGTGAAGGTGTGGGCGCTGGCGCACCTGATCTCCAACGGCAACCTGGCCGATGTGGTGCTGTTTGGCGCTTTCCTGCTGTGGGCAGTGCTCGACTTTCGCGCTGCGCGCCAGCGCGACCGTGCGCAAAACTCGGTGTACGCGCCCGCCACGGCGGCAGGCACGGGCATTGCCGTGGTGGTGGGAACGGCCGCGTGGGCAGGCTTTGCGTTCTGGGCGCATGTCTGGCTGATCGGCGTGGCGCCGCTGGGACGTTAAGGCAGCAAGACAGTCAGGCGCAGCACCATTTGCTGCGCCAGCAGGGGCTTGCCGCTCCACGCCTGAGCGGAGACGGCCCTACCTGCAGGTGTGCACCAGTCGCCCCGTGCGGTGGCACGCCGGGGCGGTTGCCCGGACCAATGAAATCCCACACAACCCAACACCGGCGCGACGCCCAGGTCCGTGAGGCAGAGCTGCGCCGTGTCGCGGCCAATGATTCCTGAATGGGTCCATTTGCCGGGTTGAACAAACGTCCATTAACAATTCATGTTTTGGTTTTTTCAGCCAATTAGATACAATTTGTAAATTTATCGTAACAATTCACACAATCTGCCGCCGGCCAACGGTGGCCTGAACCAGCGCCCGCCAGCCACTCCAGCCAGTGCCACCCCCAATGAAACAAGGTTCCGACGTCCCGCCACAGTGGCCACGACAAACAGCGCTTTGGCTGCTCTGCGTCTGGATGACCCACGCCCATGCGCAAGCCGACATGGCCGACTTGCCGCTGGAGCAGCTCATGCAGCTGCAGGTCACCACGGCCAGCCGGTATGCGCAAACGGCCCTCGAAGCGCCCGCCACCGTGAGCGTGGTCACCGCCGACGACATACGGCTTTTTGGCTACCGCAACCTTTCCGAGGTGCTGGGCAGCATGCGCGGGCTGCATGTGTCGTACGACCGCACTAACCACTACCTGGGCACCCGGGGGTTTGCCACACCGGGCGACTACAACACCCGCGTGCTGCTGCTGGTCAACGGGGTGCGATTCAACGACAACCTCTACGATCAGGCGACCATCGGCACGGATTTTCCGATCGACCTGGATCTGGTGGACCGGGTGGAGTTTGTGCCCGGGCCCGGGTCGGCGGTGTATGGCGCCAATGCGTTCTTTGGCGTCATCAATGTCATCACGCGCAACGGCCGCCAGCTGGCCGGGCCGCAGGTGAGCGCCGAGGCCGGCAGCCACGGCAGCGCCAAGCTGCGGTTTTCGCTGGGAACGGTTGACGCCCACGGGGGCGACTGGCTGATTGCCGTGACACGCGCCACCACGCGTGGGGCAGACCAGTATTACCCCTCTTACGACACGCCATCGACCCACAACGGCGTGGCCCAGGGGCTGGATTTTGATCGCAGCACCCAGCTGTTTGCCCGGATGCACCAGAACGGTCTGACATTGACGTTGGCGCATGGCGAGCGCAACAAAGGCATGCCCACGGCGGCCTACTCCCAGGTGTTCAACGACCCGCGCTCACGGCTGACCGACACCACCACGCGCTTGGCGGCCGAATACACCACCCAGGTGCGGCCGTCCCTGGCGTTGACCGGCCGGGTCCATGCGGGGCGCTACCAATACGAGGGCGACTATGTCTACGACTACCCGCCCCTCACGGTGAACCGCGATGTGGGAACCGGGCAGTGGTGGGCAACCGAGTGGCAATGGGTCAGCACGGCACTGGCACGCCACAAGCTCTCGTGGGGCGTGGACTACCGGCGTGACACGCGCATCGATCAGCTCAATTTCGATCTGAAGCCACGGACAGACAACCTGGACGCCCGCCGCACCGGCGATGCCCTGGGCATTTTTGTTCAGGACGAGTTTGCGCTTCGCCCCGATCTCACGCTGCACGCCGGTCTGCGCTGGGGGCGGCAGTCGGGCAGCAAGGGCTCTGTGAACCCTCGGCTGGGCCTGGTGTACTGGTGGAACCCCACCACCGCCATCAAGGTGCTGCATGGCACCGCCTACCGCCCCCCCAACGCCTACGAGCGTGACTACCGCGTTGACACCCCCGGTGGCGTGGTGGACACGGTCGCCCTGCGATCCGCAGCGTGTGCGCACCACCGAGCTGGCGCTGGAACACGCCCCCACGGGCGCAAGCCGCATGCTGCTGACGGTGTTCCGGTCCAACGTGACCAACCTGATTTCCCTGGGTAACACCCACCAGCCAGACCGGTACACCTTCACCAACGCAGGCCGGGTGCATATGCAGGGCCTGGAGGCCGCGGTAGATCACCGCCTGGACGGTGGCGCGCGCGTGCGCGCAGTCTATGGCAGGCAAAAGCTGCGCGACACCGTGGCAGACACCGGGCTGACATACTCTCCCGAGCATTTGCTCAAGCTGCAGTGGTCGGACTCTGTGCGGTCCCCTGCCGGGTTGGGCTGGCAATCGGGCCGCTACGCGGTCGAGGTGATCGGCGTCGGCTCGCGCCGAACCTTGCAACACGCACGCCTGCCAGCCAACATTCGCACCAACCTCACCTATTCCGCACGCATTGCGGATGTGGATGTGTCGGTGGGTGTGTACAACCTGTTCAACCGCCGCAACGCAGACCCCGCCTCGTACGAGATCCGCGAGGACTCCATTGCGCAGGACGGCCGGACCTACCGCGTAAAACTGACCTACGCGTTTTGAGAGCCATGCCGACACCCAAGCCGACACCAATAGCCATGCGCCTGCGCAACACGCTCCTGATCGGGCTGTGGGCGTTGAGCTGCGGCACGGGGGCCCGCGCCGATGCATTGGTTGAAGAGCTCGATCTGAAGGCGGCCTATGTCTTTAACTTCATCCAGTTCATCGAATGGCCCGAGAACGAAGCCGTTGCCAGCCGCGACTGGAGCATTTGTGTTTCGCCCTTCAGCCCCCTGAAAAGACCGCTGAGCGCCCTGGAAGGCAAACCCGCACGCAAGGGCCAGCCCGTGCGGGTGAGGCTGCTGGACATCGGCGCAGTGCACAAATGCCGGGTGGTTGTTTTCAGCAATGCCGACGTGGATTCCGTGCTGCGTGCGCTGCAAGCCCTGCCCTCCGGACACGGCATCCTGACCATCGCCGATGAAGTCACCTTCGCCAACCCCGAGATCTTGGTGACGCTGAGCCACCAGGACGGACGAATCGTCTTCGGCATCAGCGCCAACGCAGCGTCCCGGGCCGGCCTCACCGTGAGCTCCAGGCTGCTGCGACTGGCCAAGGCGGGCAAATGAAAACCCAGGCCCACAAGTTGCCGCAGCAGGCACAGGAAAGGTCGCCCACCACGCTGTCTTCGCGGCTGGCTTACACCAGCTTGCTGACCGCCGGGCTGGCACTGCTGACATTGGTGCTGGCCCTCACCGCCGTGAACTACTGGAGCACCCGCACGACCATGCTGCAGGACAGCCGGGTGGAAGCGGCCATCGTGGCGGACAACGTCTCTGCGGCGGTGGTGTTCCGCGACACCGAAGTCGCCAAGGAAATGCTTGGCGCCCTGAGGTTGTCCCCCATGGTGATCGGCGCCGGTGTGTACGACTCGGATGGCGTGCTGCTGGCGCACTATGTGCGCGAGCGTGATCCGGGGTTTCCGACCACTGTTTTCGAGCTGGGCATGGGCGACGCCTCCGAGCGCGCCGGGCTGCGCACCCTGGAGATCGCCCTGCCCATCGTGGCGCCCTCGGCGGTGGGCGGCACGCTTTACATCCGCAAGTCGATGAGCGCGGTCTACCAGAACCTGGCCATCCGCTTTCTCAGTGCCCTGCTGATTGCCGCTGGCGTGATGGGCATGGCCACCGCGATGGTGCTGCGAAGCCGTACCGCAGTGCGCGATGCCGAAAACCGCCTGCAGGCCCTGGCCCACACCGATGCCGTCACGGGCGTCGACAACCGGCACGCCTTCAACGAGCGGCTTGCTGTTGAAATGCGGCGCGCGGTCCAGCTGCACGGCAGGGTGGCGCTGGTCTATATCGATCTGGACAATTTCAAGACCCACAACGACACCTTCGGCCACGCCGCAGGCGACGGCCTGCTGCGCCAGGTGGCCCGCCGCCTGCAGTCGGTGGTGCGCGGCACCGATGCCATTGCACGCCTGGGTGGCGACGAGTTCGCACTGATCCTGCGACTCGACATGGACGACGCCGCACTGCAGAAATACGGCCAGCGGATCATCAACGTCTTTCAGGCCCCCTACACAGAAGGGGGGCAAGAAATGAATGTGACCTGCAGCGCGGGTGTGGCCACCTTTCCCGACGACGCACCTGACATCGACGGCCTCATCAGCAATGCCGACACCGCCATGTACCGCGCCAAAGAAATGGGCAAGAACCGCTACGTGCGGTTTGAGGCATCCATGAACCAGGCCGCGGCGCGGCGCCACGCCATCGAACAAGCGCTGCGCGCCGAGCTGGAGCATGGCGACGGGCTGTCGATGCACTACCAGCCCCTGATTTCGGCCGCCGATGCGTCTTTGGTGGGCGCAGAAGCCTTGCTGCGCTGGACCCATGCCGAGCTGGGCAACGTGTCCCCGATGGAGGCGATTTCGGTGGCAGAAGACTGCGGCCTGATCGTTGCGCTGGGCTATTGGACGATGCGCGCCGCATGCCGCGATGCAGCCAGCTGGGGCGCAGGCAAGTCGCTGCGCGTGGCCGTCAACATATCGGCCCGGCAACTGGGCGACCCGCAGTTTCTGCAGCGGGTGATGGACATCCTGCGCGAGGAGGGGCTGCCCGCCCACCGGCTCGAAATCGAGCTGACCGAAACCGTGCTCATGGAAAACATGGAAGCCGGGGCGCACACGCTGCACCGCCTGAGCCAGCTGGGCATCCACCTGGCCATTGACGATTTCGGCACCGGCTACTCGTCACTGGCGTACCTGCGGCAGTTGCCAATGCAGCGGCTCAAGATTGACCGCAGCTTTGTCAAAGACCTGCCCCAGCAAGAGAACAGCCGCACCATCGTCACTGCCATCGTGGCGCTGGCGCATGGCTTGGGGCTGCAGGTCACGGCCGAAGGCGTGGAGACACGCGAGCAGGCAGACCACCTCATCGGGCAGGGCTGCGACATTTTGCAAGGCTATGTGTTTGCACGGCCCATGCCGGCACAGCAGTTTCTGGCATTTCAGGCGGGTCCGCGCGCAAGCCCCCTGGCGGCCTGAATGCTCCGGCCCAGGGGTATGATTTGCTATTATTTTAATAGCTATTAGCGCTTATATATAAAGGGCTAGAGGCTATTTTTTCTGATTTTCGACTTGTCTCAGATGTGTCTCACCCCACCCGTTCGGGCTGAGCCCGTCGAAGCCAGGGCGCCCCTTGCGAACAGCCCTTCGGCTGGTTCAGGGCGAACGGTCTGTCTGAGGCAGGTACCTGATCAGATATTTTTGCTTCAAACTTGGCACCCCCAGCCCGTGGCGCTGCTGCACCACGGAACCGGGATGAATGCGGGCTCAATACGCCAGGTTGAGCTGGATCACCGATGTGCTGCCGCTGACTTCATAGCCCACCAGCAACAGCGGTTTGCCATTGGGGGAGTCGCTGGCGGGGATGAAGACCAGGCCCTCGGGGCCCAGGTCGCCCACCTGGGCCAAAGCTGCAGCGGGGCTCTTGGTGGTCCAGTCGTTGCGGGTGTTCAGGTAGTCCACGCGCACGGGGGCGGTGGGAGAGGTGATGTCATACACCAGCACGCCGCCCATGCGTTCCAGCCCAATGAAGGCAAAGGTTTTGGCACCAATACGGCCCACGGCAACGCCTTCGGGCTCGGGGCCCTTGTTGTCGCTGCGGTTGTCCAGCGTGCCGCCTTCTTCGTGGTTGGAGTTGAAGAAGTTTTTGCAGGGGATGTTGCGCTGAGCACCGGCCTGGCAGGCGTCGCTGGCGATGAATTTTTCAATTTCAGCGCCCGAATCCCAGACCAGCTTGCCGTCGTCGCCCCAGATGGAAAACGAGCGCCCGCCGTAGGCATAGAGCGCGTCGTACATCAGGCGGTCGCCCGCCGCGTCCTGCACACCGGCGGCATTGAACTTCAGCGGCGCGCCGCTGGCATCGGTGCGGTAGCCCTGGGTCCAGGACACGTTCAGGCGGCCCAGCTGGTCGTCGTCGCGGCATTTGCCGGGGTTGCCCGCCACCGCGCCGCAGTAGCCGAACACCGCAGGGTTGAGCAGACCACCGGCGGCCAGCGCCTTGAGCTGGGGCGCAAGGTCATCGCCCGCGCGGCCCGACCAGCCTTTGCTGTTGATCAGGTGCTTGACGCGGAACTCTTCCACAAAACCCTTGCTGGCATCGCCCGCCCAATAGGCACTGTTGCCTTCACCCCAGGCGCGTGCATCGCCTTCGTTGGCGGTGACCAGGTAGGTCTTTCCCCCGGCCTGGTAGCTGGCCACGCTGTCGGGCAAATACAGGCCGCGCACGCCCGGCCAGGCGCGCAGGTTGGCGGCCAGGTCGGTGTCGGACGCGTCGAGTGCGTTGGCGGCCAGCCCGTGGTCTTTGTACCCCAGCGGCACGATGTCTTTCACCGTGGCACTGGCGATGTCGATGCGGGCCAAGGCATTGTTCTCTTGCAGCGTGACCCAGGCGGTCTTGCCGTCGGCCGCCACGGCAATGTATTCGGGCTCGATGTCCTTGGCGGCAGTGGCACCGGGGCCGTAAATACGCACACCCTTGGCGCGCAGTGTGGCCTCTTGGCCATTGAACGCGGCAAAGCTGGCGGTCTTGACTACGGGGGTCTGGGGCGTGCCCACATCGATGATGCTGACCGAGCCTTCGGGGTCGATCTGGTAGTCGTCGCTGGGCTCGCCCTCGTTGGCAACCAGCACGGTGCGGCCATCGGGGGTGAAGGTCACCATGTCGGGCAGCGCGCCCACGGTCACCTGGCTGACGAGTTGCAGGTCGCTGGCACGGTACAGCGCCATGCGGCCCGGGTCGGTTTTGACGGCTGCCTGAATGGCCACTGCCACCAGACCGCCGTGCACGGCAATGCTGTTGATGCTGGAGCCCGGCAGAACTTGCGCCGAGCTGATTTGCCCCAGGCGCTTGGGTTGCGTGGGGTTGCTCAGGTCCAGCACATCCACCGCTCCGGCTTGCGCATTGACCACGAAGGCACGCCTAGAGGCGGCGTCAAACGCCGGAATCTCTGCCGCGCTCTTGCCAAAAATACCGGTCTCAAAGCTGCCGATTTTCTCCAGCTTCAGGCTCACGGGGGTGCGGGGCTCGTCATCGCTGCCCCCGCAGGCAACCAGCGCTGCACTGGCGAGCAGCGTGGTAATGAAAAGACGGCTGGGCGTGCGCAAGAAGGCCAAAGTGGAGTGCTGCATGGGGTGGGTGTTTCAAATGGCAACAAAACCTGCGGTTGTATGCAACTATGGTGACAAACCCGTGACGCTCTTCGCCCATCCAGGGGAAAAGCAAGCACACACAGAGGCCCCTCGGCGCCAAGCGCCATGCAGAGGTCTGAACACCCGCGGTTGCGAGCCCGCGCCCCATCCGCTACGCTCGGGACCCATGCGCGCACCCGCCCTTAGCCTCGCCCTCACCACCGCCTTGCTGATGGGCGGCTGCAGCACACCACCGCCGTCGTCACATTCAGCGCCATTGCGCGGCACTGCAGCGCAACTGTCGGACGAACAGGCGCATGACATCGCCATCCACGCGCTGGGACTGGTGGGCACGCCTTACCGCTATGGCGGCAACACGCCGGATTCGGGCTTTGACTGCAGCGGTCTCATCGGCTATGTCTACCGCCACCGGGTGGGCACAGCGCCACCGCGCACCGTGGCGCAGCTCAGTGGCTGGGGCCAGCCGGTTGCCAATGGCGAGTTGCGCACCGGCGACCTGGTGGTGTTTGGCAAGGGGCGCACGCCCACCCATGCGGGCATCTACGTGGGCGCGGGCCGTTTTGTGCATGCGCCCTCTGCGGGCGGCGAGGTGCGCATGGACCATCTGCAGTCGCGTTACTGGTCGCGGCAAAACGCGTCGTTTCGCAGACTTTGACGCGCTGGGCAGCGCCGTCAGGGTGCTGTGAGGGTGCGGCGCGACAATCGGGGCCACCATGACCCACGCACACCACTCTGCCACCCCCGTTTCCACGCACGACACCACGCGCATCGACGACACGCGCATCAAGGCCGTGCGCCCGCTCATCACCCCCGCCCTGCTGCAAGAGTGGCTGCCTGCGCCCGACGCTGCGCAAACCCTGGTGGAGACCAGCCGCGCCGCCCTCTCGCGCGTGCTGCACGGGCAGGACGACCGGCTGATCGTGGTGGTGGGGCCCTGCTCCATCCATGACCACGGCCAGGCCATGGAATACGCGCATGCGCTCAAGGCCCAGGCCGATGCGCTGGGCAACGATTTGATCGTGGTGATGCGCGTCTATTTTGAAAAGCCGCGCACCACCGTGGGCTGGAAGGGCTACATCAACGACCCGCGCCTGGATGGCAGCTTTGCCATCAACGAAGGGCTGGAGCTGGCGCGCCAACTGCTGCTGGATGTGCTGGCCGTGGGCCTGCCGGTGGGCACCGAGTTCCTCGACCTGCTGTCGCCGCAGTTCATCAGCGACCTGGTGAGCTGGGGCGCCATTGGTGCGCGCACCACCGAGAGCCAGAGCCACCGCCAGCTCGCCAGCGGCCTGTCGTGCCCCGTGGGTTTCAAGAACGGCACCGATGGCGGCGTGAAGGTGGCCAGCGACGCCATCCAGGCGGCGCAGGCATCGCACGCTTTCATGGGCATGACCAAGATGGGCCAGGCCGCCATTTTTGAGACGCGCGGCAACCACGACTGCCACGTTATTTTGCGCGGCGGCAAGCAGCCCAACTATCAAAAGGCCGATGTGGACGCCGCCTGCGCCATGCTGCAGGCCGCCGGGCTGCGCCCGCAGGTGATGATTGACGTGAGCCACGCCAACAGCAGCAAACAGCACCAGCGCCAGATCACGGTGGCCGCCGAGGTGGCCGAGCAAATTGCCGCGGGCGACGCACGCATCACCGGCCTGATGATCGAAAGTCACCTGCAAGAGGGCCGCCAGGACATCGTGCCCGGCCAGCCGCTGCAGCACGGGGTTTCGGTGACGGACGCCTGCATCAGCCTGGCGCAGACGCTGCCGGTGCTGGAAGGCCTGGCCGCTGCCGTGCGGGCCCGGCGCCAGAAACTGGCCGCTTAGTCGGCGCCCACGCGCTGTGATTGCACTGTGGTCCCTTGGAGACGCTTGATGACAGTCATGCGGTGTAGCATTAACACTCCGTTGCACAGGCGCACCTTTTGCAGCCCCCACGCCGGCATGGCGCCGGTGGGTAAAGCCTGCCTCTGGCGCCGCCCTGGCTTTTTCAGCATTCAACCACTTTCCCGTTCTTAGCGTTACGGTCACTCCATGCAGGAAAAGCCGCTCTTCATGCCCGCCACACCCTGCCGCCCTTGCGGCACAGGGCGCTAGAGCCCATGGCACCTGTGCACGCCCCCCAGGAAACCGAGCGCCTGCAAGCGTTGCAGTCTTACGCCATTTTGGACACACCGGCCGAAGAAGCGTATGACCAGCTGGCCACCCTGGCCGCGCGCCTGTGCAGCACGCCAATGGCGGTGGTCAATTTTCTGGACAGCGAACGCCAGTGGTTCAAGGCGGCAGTGGGTGTGCCGTTTCAGCAGACCGATCGGGCCATTTCGTTTTGCACGCACGCGCTGAGCGGCACCCGCACCCCGATGGTGGTGGCAGATGCCCGCCAGCACCCGCTGTTTGCCGACAACCCGCTGGTGGTGGGCGAGCCCCATGTCCGGCTGTATGCCTGCGTGCCGCTGATTACCCCCGAAGGTGCCGCACTGGGCACGCTGGCAGTGCTGGACACCGTGCCCCGCGCGCTGACCGATGAACAGCTGGAGGGCCTGAAGATCCTGGCCGGCCAGGTGATGGTGTTGCTGGAGCTGCGCCGCCAGCAACGGCTGTTGTCCCAGCTGGTGCAGGAACGCGACCAGATGCACGCCGAGCTGGTGGACCAGAGCGAAACCCTGCGCGTGGCCGGCAGCATTGCCCGCATTGGCGGGTGGTCACTGGAATTGCCAGCGCGGCAGCTGAACTGGTCGCAAGAAATTGTTGACACTTTCGGTCTGGCCGGGCGAACGGGCCCGGTGGCGCAAATCCTGGCGCTGCACACCCCACCCTACCGCCCGGCCCTTGAACAGGCCCTGGAGGAGTGCATTCGCGATGGCATGCCCTTTGACCTGCAGTCCGAGGCGCTGCTGGCGGGTGAGCGGCATTTCTGGGTTCGCACGGCAGGCCTGGCCGTGCGCGATGCGCAGGGCCGCGTGGTACGCGTGCAGGGCGCGTTCCAGGACATCACCGCGCAGCACCAGGCTGACCAGGCGCTGCGCCTGAGTGAAGAGCGCTTTCATCTGGTGGCGCGCGCCACGGCCGATGCCATCTGGGACTGGAACCTCGCCACCGACGCCATGTGGTGGAACGAAGGCATGCAGCACCTGTTCGGCATTCCACCCCACGAGGTGCTGCCCGACAGCCGCTCGTGGACCCTGCGCCTGCACCCCGAAGACAGCGCCGAGGTGCTGCAAAGCATCCATGCGGCCGTGAGGGGCAGCGCCAGCCACTGGTCGGCCAAATACCGCTTTCGCCGCCACGATGACAGCTATGCCTGGGTGCTGGACCGCGGCTTCCTGATCCGCGACGGCGAGGGCCGTGCGGTGCGCATGGTGGGCGGCATGGCCGACATCAGCGCGCAAAGGCTGGCCGAGATCGAAGCGCAACGCGATGCACAGAACCACACCCAGCTGCTGCAGCTGCAGCAGCGCATGTCATCCATCGACCTGCCGCTGCCCGAAGTGCTGGCCATGGTGGCCCGCACGGTGCTGGACCAGACCGGCGCGCGCGGTGCACAGGTGGACCTGCTCGAAGGCCAGCACCTGGTGGTCTATGCGTCTGCCGGGGTCATGGTGCGCCCCCTGGGCCACCCGTTGCCGGTGCACATGAGCCTGCTGTGGCACACGCTCAGCCAGGCCCGCACCATCGTTTGCCATGACATCGAAGCCGAAGGCTGGGACTTGTCGCACCTTCCCCACTCGCGCGGCCTGCGCTCGGTGGCGGCGGTGCCCTTGCGGGCGGGCGATACCGTGGTGGGATCGCTGCTGGTCACCTCCGACCAGCCCCACGCCTTTTCGGCCCGCAGCGTGGCCCACCTGGAAATCCTGACCGAATCCCTGGGCACCATGGTGCAACTGCACCAGGTGGCCAGCAAGCTGCACGCCTCCGAGCTGCAATACCGCATGCTGTTCGACGAGCATCCGCATCCCATGTGGGTGTATGCCAAAGACAGCCTGCGCCTGCTGGCGGTGAACCAGGCCATGGTGGCGCACTATGGCTACACCGAGGCCGAGCTGCTGCAGATGGAGCTGACAGACCTGTGTATGCCAGAGGATCGCCCCGGCCTCAGAGAACGGCTGAAGGACGTTTTTTTGCAGCCACGCGACACCTCCATGGTGCGCCGCCATCTGCACAAAAACGGTGTGCCAATGCACATGGATATTTCGGCGGGCAACATCAGCTTCAATGGGGCGCCGGCCCGCCAGGTGCTGGCCATCGACATCACCGAGCGCCTGCGCACCGAAGACGACCTGCGCCGCATGGGCCGGGCACAGCGCCTGCTCAGCGCCTGCAACGAGGCCCTGGTGCGCGCCACCTCCGAGACCACGCTGCTGCAGGAAATCTGCCAGATTGCCGTGGACATTGGTGGCTACCGTATGGGCTGGGTGGGCTTTGCGCTCAATGACGAAGCCCAGACCATCGAACCGGTGGCCCATGCGGGCTACAACCACGGGTATATCGAACAGCTGCAACTGAGCTGGTCCGAAAGCAGCGCCTTTGGGCGGGGCCCGGCCGGGGTGGCCGTGCGCAGCGGGCAGCCCGTGATCGTGCAGGACATCCGCACCGACGACAGCTTTGCCGACTGGACCGAGCGCATGCTGGGGCACGGGTTTCATGCCGTGATCTGCCTGCCCCTGCGCGAACGCGAGCAAACCTTTGGCCTGCTGTACCTGTATGCGCCAGAAATTTTGCACATCAGCGGCGACGAAATCACCTTGCTGCAGCAACTGGCCAACGACCTGGCCTTCGGCATCATGAGCCTGCGGGCCCGCCATGAGCAGCAACGCCTGCAGGCCTCGGTGCTCAAGATGGCCGCTGCCGTGTCGGCCAGCACGGGCACCGAGTTCTTTGTGCAACTGGCCAGCAACATGGCCGAGGCGCTGGGCGCACAGGTCGGCTGCGTGGGCCGCCTGCTGCCAGCCCAGCAGGGGCAGGCACCACGCGCCACCACTCTGGCAGCCGTATTTGATGGCCAGACACTGCCCAACAGCGATTACACGCTGGCTGGCACGCCCAGCCTCCTGCTGCTGAACCAGCCCCAGGTGGTGGTGACGGAAAACGTGGCGCAGCTGTACCCCGAGGCTCCCATCCTGCGCAAGCTGGCAGCGCAAGCTTATGCCGGGCAGCAGCTGTGCAACGGCGACGGCGAGGTGGTGGGCATGATCTTCGTGCTGTTCCGCCAGCCGCTGACCAACCACGATTTCGTTACCTCGACACTGCGCATTTTTGCCAGCCGCGCCTCGGCCGAGATCGACCGGCAGACATCCGACATGCGCATTCGCCACCAGGCATCGCTGCTCGACAAAGCCCAGGACGCCATCATCGTGCGCGACCTCGAAAACCGCATCATCTACTGGAACAAGAGTTCCGAGCGGCTTTATGGCTGGACGCAGCTGCAGGTGCTGGGCCAGTCCATCGAAACCCTGCTGTACGACGACCCCACGCAGTTTCGCCGCGCCACCCAGGCCACCCTGGAGCATGGCGAGTGGACCGGCGAAATCGTGCAGCGGCACCGCGACGGCAGCGCCATCCATGTGGAAGGGCGCTGGACGCTGGTGAAAGACGATCTGGGTCAGAACCATTCGGTGCTGGCCATCAACACCGACATCCGCGAGCGCAAGGCCACCGAGCGCGAGATCCAGCGCCTGGCGTTTTACGACGCGCTCACCGGTCTGCCCAACCGCATGCTGCTGATGGACCGCATGGCCCAGGCGCTGGCCAGCGCCCAGCGGCGCCAGCAGGGCGGTGCGCTGTTGTTCATCGACCTCGATAACTTCAAGACCCTGAACGACACCCTGGGCCACGACCAGGGCGATCTGCTGCTGCAGCTTGTGGCCGAGCGCCTGAACAAATGCGTGCGCAACGTGGACACCGTGGCCCGCCTGGGGGGCGACGAGTTCGTGGTGATGCTGGAAGAGCTCAGCCAGCATCCCGACGACCTGGCCCGGGAAGCCCACGGCGTGGGCGAAAAAATCCTGACCACGCTGGCAATGCCTTATGCGCTCAAGGGCTACCAGTACCGCAGCACGCCCAGCATCGGCATCGCGCCCTTTGATGGCGACCAGGCCAGCGTGGGCGAATTGCTCAAACAGGCCGACCTGGCCATGTACCAGGCCAAAAAGGCCGGGCGCAACACCCTGCGCTTTTTCAACCCCGAAATGCAGGCCGTGGTGACGGCCCGCGCGGCGCTCGAGGAAGACTTGCGTGCGGCCCTGGCAAAAGACGAGTTCTTGCTGCACTTTCAGCCCCAGGTCAACCTTGCCGGCGAATGCGTGGGGGTGGAGGCGCTGGTGCGCTGGGCCCACCCGCAGCGGGGCATGGTGTCGCCGGCAGATTTCATTCCGTTGGCCGAAGAAACCGGCCTCATCCTTGCACTGGGCCGCTGGGTGCTGCACAACGCCTGCAAGGTGCTGGCGGGCTGGCAGGACGACCCGGAACTGCGCGAGCTGACCATGGCGGTCAACGTGAGCTCCAGCCAGTTCCGCCATGCCACCTTTGTGGACGACGTGGCCCGGGTGCTGGCCATCACGGGCGCTCCATCGGGCCTGCTGAAGCTGGAGCTGACCGAAAGCCTGCTGGTCGAAGACATGGAGACCACCATTGCCACCATGACGGCCCTGGGCGGCTATGGGGTGGGTTTTGCGCTGGATGACTTTGGCACCGGGTACTCGAGCCTGAGCTACCTCAAGCGCATGCCACTGGACCAGCTCAAGATCGACCAGAGCTTTGTGCGCGACCTGCTCACCGACCCCAACGATGCGGCCATTGTGGACACCATCATTGCCCTGTCGCGCAGCCTGGGGCTGGAAGTCATCGCCGAAGGTGTGGAAACTCCCGCACAACGCGATCTGCTGGCCCGCGCGGGCTGCCGCCTCTACCAGGGCTACCTGTTCAGCCGCCCCTTGCCCCCGGACCTTCTGGAGGCCTTCCTGCACCCCGCCATGCATTGAGGCAGGTTCAGCCCGCCGGTTTTTCCACCCACCGCAGCCTGGCCTGCGGTTTTTTTTGCCCTTTTTCCCGTTCAGGCCGTGGCGCAGTCCGTGAAGGGGGTCCAAAACGGCACCGGGTGGTTTTGTTGTTATTAATTAAAGGTTTCTATAAATACATAGTCGTAGTAGTAGAAGGCGCCTGTTTCTGTGGACAAGTGTCTTTTGCCCAGGCCTGACAGCCACTTGCGCCACACCCAACCCTGTGGACCCGGCCCGGCTGCCGCTGTCTGCCCGACGGGGATAAAACGGTGCATCGCCGGTTCTCTGTGGATAACCGCCCGGTTGTGCCAAAACTATCCCCAGTGTTGTGCACGGGCAGTGGTGGACGGGAAAATATGGGTCAAATCGGCCTCTAGCCCAATGAAAATAAGCGCAATAAGCTATTAAGTTAATAGCATCTATCAGATCTTGATGGCTTTCAGGCTGCGAGCCAGTGCCACAACGCCAGGCCGGCGCCCATCCAGACGGCCACCACCAGCACCGCGCCGATGCGGCTGGTGGGTTTGCCGCCGCTGGTTTTTATCCACAGGTCGGCCTGGTCGCGGCATTGCTGCAGCACCGGCGCCGAAATCAGCCCGATTGCCAGCCAGATCAGCCCTGGAAGCAAGAGCAGGTCGTCCACACAACCCAGCACGGGGATGAAGTCTGGGATCAGGTCGATGGGGCTCAAGGCATAAGCCACCACCAACACGCCCAGCGCCTTGGCATACCAGGGTGCCTGCGGGTGCCGTGCGGCAAACCACAGCGTGATGTCGTCGCGCTTGACGCTCTGTGCCCAGGTTTTCAGACGACTTGCCAGTTGCACAGGCTTTTCCGGTGGGTGGGCTGGCCGCGCCCCCATTTTTTGTGCCATTCAAGGCGTTGGCTGCGGCGCGAAGGAGGTTTCGGTTGTTCTTCTATGGTTCTATATATAAATAGCAGTAGTAGTAGAGGGCGCCTTTTTTTGTGGACAAGGTCATTTTTGTGAATGCTGGCGCGCAGTTGCGTTGCCTGAAAGTATGTGCGCAGGGCCCCCTGAACTTGGATGCTGGCAGATAACAACTTTGGGTTTTGCGGTGAGTCTGTGGATAACCGCCCGGTTGTGCCAAAACTATCCCCAGGCTTGTCCACAATGAAAAAAGCCCGGTGCTTTGGTGGGCACCGGGCTCGGGGGAGCGCTGTCCGTGTGGACAACTGCTGGAGGCTTTTGAACAGGTTTTTAGCGGCCGGGGCCTCCCATGGGCATGTCGCAGCCGCGCATACCGCCGTGGCGGCCGTTGTCATGGCCCCAGTCGCTGCGATGCCCGCCCTTGCCGCGCATGTTCTGACCCCGGGAGTCGAAGGTCTTTTGCTGCTCTGGCGTGAGGGCGGCGTAGAAGGTCTTGGTGGCTTCGCCCCGGCGGTCTGCTTCAGCGGCCTGCTGGGCGCGCATGGCGCGCATGCGGTCGATGCGCTCCGGGGTGGTGAGCTTCTCCATGTCGGCGCGGCCCAGGCGGGCAGAGCGCTCGCCTGGCTGCATGGCGGCGGTGAAGGCGGCCCAGGCCGGTTCTTGTGCGGGTGTCAGCTGGAGTTGTGCCTTGAAGGCCTCGGCGCGTTTGGCCATGTAGGCCTGGCGGCGCTCTTGCCGGTCGCCTGGCGTGCGGGCTTGCTCGGCCGAGGCCGTTGCGGCGGGTGGCGCCGAGAGTGCAGAGGGAGCTGGCTGGGCCAGCACGGGCAGGGCGAGGGCGGCCATCATGGCGGCGGCGGCAATACGGCTTTGGAAGAAAGACATGGTGTGGGTCCTTTTCAAGGGTTGGTCCGCTGGAACGACCGTTTCAGCGGTTGAGAGCCAGTGTGCGCGGCCCGTGTAACCCGCCCGTGTGGTAATGGTGTGGCTGTGTAAAGTTGCAACAAGAAGTCCCGCGCGCGGCCTTCATGTATTCACCATGAAAATAGCCTCAAGCGCTTGATGGTAAAGCGCTGATAGCTATTAAAAATATAGTGTAGCCAGCCGTTGTGCCCGCAGGCGGGCCAGCCGACCCCCGACAATGTCGCCTGTACTCCGCAATGGCTGCAAATGGCCAGAAGAAACAAAGGTTGTCCGTGTTCAAGAACATGATCGTGTACCGCATTGCGCCGCAATGGCAGGTGGAATTGACGCAGGTGGAAGAGGCCCTGGCCAAGGCGCCCTTCATGGAATGTGGTGCCACGCAGGAAAAGTCGCTCGGCTGGGTGCCGCCGCGCGGTGATGCGCATGGCCCGCTGGCCGAGTCGGTGGGCGGGCAGTGGATATTGCGCTTCATGGTCGAGTCCAAAGTGCTGCCGGGCAGCGTGCTGGCCCGCCGCGTGAAGGAAAAAGCCGAGCGCATCGAGCAGGAAACCGGCCGCAAGCCCGGCAAGAAGGAAAGCAAGGAACTCAAGGACGAGGCCAAGCTGGATTTGCTGCCCATGGCCTTCACCAAGCAGGGCTCGATGTGGGTGTGGATCGACACCGCGTCGCGCCTGCTGGTGCTCGACACCTCATCCCAAGGCCGCGCCGATGAGGTGGTGACGCTGCTGGTTGAGTCGCTGCCGGGCCTGTCGGTGTCGCTGATCAACACCCAGACCAGCCCGCAGGCCGCGATGTCGCACTGGCTCAAAGAACAGGAGCCACCCGTGGGCTTCACGGTGGACCGCGAGTGCGAGCTAAAGAGCGCCAGCGAAGAAAAAGCCGTGGTGCGCTACGCCCGCCACCCGCTCGACATCGAAGAAGTGCAGGCCCACATCGCCGCTGGCAAGCTGCCCACCAAGCTGGCGCTGACCTGGGACGACCGCGTGAGCTTCATGCTGACCGAAGGCCTGCAGATCAAGAAGGTGTCGTTTCTGGACACCGTGTTCGAAGGCACCAAGGCCGACGATGGCGGCTTTGACACCGACGTGGCCATTGCCACGGGCGAGCTGGTGAAGTTGATCCCCGACCTGATCGAGGCGCTGGGCGGCGAGGCCGAGAGCGGCGTGGCCAGTGCAGCGCAGGCGGTTGCCGCAGGCGCTGCGCCCGCAGCCGTCACGGCGCCATCCTCCGCGCCTACCGCACACTCCGCACCCGCACGCAAAAGTGCGGGCGGTGGCATGGTGACCGGGCCCAGGGACGCGCCGGTGGACACCGACCCCGAGTCGGCGCCGTTCTGATCGCCTGGGGCGCAGGGCCCGTTAGCGCCCCAGCAGCGAGCGCGCCACCAGCTCTTTCATGATCTCCGACGTGCCGCCATAAATGCGCAGCACGCGCGCGTCGGTCCAGAAGCGCGAGATCGGGTACTCGGCCATGTAGCCGTAGCCGCCAAACAATTGCAGGCAGGCGTCGGCCACGCGGCTGAACAGTTCAGTGGTGTGCAGCTTGAGCGCGCTCACCGCTTCGGGCGTGAGCTGGCCTTGCTGGTAGGCGGCCACGCTGGCGTTGAGGAAGGCTTCGGCGGCGGCGATGTCGGTTGCGCACTGCGCCAGCGTGAAGCGGGTGTTCTGGAACTGGGCCAGGTTTTGGCCGAAGGCCTGGCGCTCCTGCACGTATTTCAGCGTGGCATCGAGGGCGCCCTTGGCGCCGTGCACCGCCTGCACGCCGATGATGAGGCGCTCGCGCGGCAGCTCGCGCATCATCTGCACAAAGCCCTGGCCTTCCACGCCGCCGAGCAGCGCATCGGCCGGTACGCGCATGTCGTTGAAGAACAGCTCGGAGGTGTCGCCCGCGTGCTGGCCGATTTTTTCGAGGTTCTGACCGCGCGTGAAGCCGGGCGTGGCCGCATCGACCAGGAACAGGCTCACGCCCTTGGCGCCCAGGGCCGGATCGGTCTTGGCGGCGAGCACCAGCAGGTCGCAGTTCTGGCCGTTGCTGATGAAGATCTTGCTGCCGTTGATGACGTAGTGGTCGCCGTCGCTGTCACTTACCCGTCGCGCGGTGGTGCGGATGGCCTTGAGGTCGCTGCCCGCCCCGGGTTCGGTCATGCCGATGGCGGCAATCGCCTCGCCGCTGGCCATGCGCGGCAGCCAGTATTGGCGCTGCGCCTCGGTGCCGCAGTGCAGCAGGTAGGGCGGGATGATGTCGTTGTGCACCTGCAGCCCACCGACAAAGCCGCCGTAGCCCCGGCGCGAGAGCACCTCGACCACGGCGAACGAGAAGGGCACGCTGGCGCCCGGGCCGCCGTAGGCATCGGGCACGTCGGCGCAGAGGTAGCCGTTCTCGCCCATCTTGCGCAGCAGGTCGCGCGGCACGCGGCCGGCTTTTTCCCAGGTGCGGTAGTGGGGCTCGATCTCGGCGTCGCAGAAGCGCTCCAGCGACTCGGTGAAGAGCTGCAGTTCGGCCTGCTCGTCGGCGCTGATGAAATGATTGGGCAGCATGGCGGTAATATTGCTATATAAATAAGAGCTACCAGCGCTTGATACACAAGCGCTGGAGGTCAAAAACACTCAAATATTGATCACACCCGCTCGTAGATGGCCGCAATGCCCTGGCCGCCGCCAATGCACATGGTCACCAGCGCGTAGCGCCCGCCGGTGCGGTGCAGTTCGGCGATCGCCTTGGTGGTGATGATGGCACCGGTGGCGCCCACCGGGTGGCCGAGCGAAATGCCAGAGCCGTTCGGGTTGACCTTGGTCGGGTCCAGGCCCAGCTCCTGCACCACGGCGCAGGCCTGGGCGGCGAAGGCTTCGTTGGCTTCGATCACGTCCATGTCCTGCACCTTCAGGCCCGTGCGCGCCAGCACCTTCTGCGTGGCCGGCACGGGGCCGATGCCCATGTAGGCCGGGTCCACGCCCGCGTGCGCGTAGCCCACCAGGCGGGCCAGGGGCTTCACGCCCAGGGCGCTGATGCGGTCGCCCGCCACCAGCACCACGGCGGAGGCGCCGTCGTTGATGCCCGAGGCGTTGCCGGCGGTCACCGTGCCGCCGTCTTTCTTGAATGCGGGTTTCATGCCGGCCAGCACGTCGAGCGTGGTGGAGGCGCGCACATGCTCGTCTTCCTGGAACAGCACGGTGCCCTTGCGCGTGGCAATTTCAACCGGGACGATCTGGTCCTTGAAGTAGCCGGCGGCGATGGCGGCGGCGGCGCGCTGCTGACTGGCCAGGGCCAGTTCGTCCTGCATGGCGCGGGAGATTTTGTAGCGCTCGGCCACGTTCTCGGCGGTGATGCCCATGTGCATTTTTTGCCAGGGGTCGTGCAGGATGCCGAGCATGTAGTCGATGCTCTTGGCGTCGCCCATGCGCGCGCCGTAGCGCGCGGCGGTATCGAAGTAGGGGCCGCGGCTCATGGACTCGGAACCGCCGCCCACGGCCACGTCGCAGTCGCCATAGCCAATAGCCTGCGCGGCCGAAATGATGGCCTGCAGGCCCGAACCGCACAGGCGGTTGACGTTGAAGGCGGGCGTCTCGATCGGGCAGCCCGCGTCGATGGCGGCCACGCGGCTCAGGTACGCGTCCTTGGTGTCGGTGGGGATCACGTTGCCCATGACCACATGGCCCACGGCGTCGGGCGCCAGGCCCGAGCGGGCGATGGCTGCCTTCACGGCGGTGGTTGCGAGCTGGGTGTTGGGCACGTCTTTGAGGCTGCCGCCAAAGGTGCCGATGGCGGTGCGGGCGGTGCTGACAACGAAAACGTCGCGGTGGGTCATGTAAAGGGCTCCGTTGAAAAATGGGTGAAATCGTAGTGCAGCGGGCCCGAAAGAGGAGCCTACTGGATCAGTAAAGGCATTTTGCGCGCTGTTGTGCCGTTGTCCTGGGCGGCAGCCAGGTCATCCAGGATGGGGCAATCTGGCCGCTGGTCGCCGTGGCAGCAGTGCACCAGCGACTGCAGGGTGCGCTGCATGGCCTGCATGGCGGCGATGCGCTCGGCCAGATCGTCGATGTGCGCCTGGGCAATGCGCTTGACGCTGGCGCTGGCGCGCCCCTTGTCTTGCCACAGGCCCAGCAGCTCGCGGATTTCTTCCATCGAAAAGCCCAGCGTGCGCGCGCGGCCGATAAAGCGCAGGGCGTGCACGTCGGCCCCGGTGTACTGGCGGTAGCCGCTGTCGGTGCGCGCCACGCCGTTGAGCAGACCCAGGGCCTCGTAGTGGCGCACCATGCGCGCCGACACCCCGGCGCGCCGGGCGGCCTCGCTGATGGGCACGGGCCCATCGTTTCGGGGTGCGCGGGCGGTCATGCGGCGACCGTGTAGCCTTCTTCGGCAATGGCGGCGGCCAGTGCCTCGCGGGGCTGGGTACTGTCGATATCGACGCGGTTTTGTGCGCGGTCGATGCGCACGGTGGCGGCCGGGTCGATCTGCTGCACGGCCTGGGTGACGGCGCGTTCGCAGTGGCCGCAGGTCATGCCCTCTACTTGAAGGGTGTATTGCATGGGGTTTCTCCGTTAAATGGTGGACGAGAGGCACATGATGAACATTGACATCGTGGCATAGTCAAGCGCCCACAAAGGCACTGGCAGGTGCATGGTTGATGCGTGCCATGGCTTGACCTTGCCATCATGGCAAGGATTACGGTAGCCCCTTATGAACACACCTGTCATCCCCCCCGAACCGCTGGACACCCTGGACCTGGGCATTGGCGGCATGACCTGCGCCAGCTGCGTGGGCCGCGTCGAGCGCGCGCTGCGCAAGGTGCCTGGCGTGCAGGAGGCCACCGTGAACCTGGCCACCGAGTCGGCACGCATCGCCTATGTGGTGCCGCCCGATGCGGCAGGCCCGGCCATGGGCGCTCTGCTGCGCCGCGCCGTGCGCAATGCGGGCTACGAGCCGCGCGCGGCGGGGCAGGACGATGCGCCCGAGGACTTGTCGCCCTGGGCCGGTTTTTTGCCGGTGGGCGTGGGCCTGCTGCTGTCGGCCCCGTTGGTGCTGCCCATGCTGGGCGATCTGTTTGGCGCGCACTGGATGCTGCCTGCCTGGGCGCAGTTTGCGCTGGCCACGCCGGTGCAGTTCATTCTGGGGGCGCGTTTTTACAAGGCGGGCTGGCACGCGCTCAAGGCGCTGTCGGGCAACATGGATCTGCTGGTGGCGATTGGCACCTCGGCGGGCTGGGGGCTGTCGATGTGGCTGTGGCTCACGGCGCACGAGGGGCATGCCCCGCACCTGTATTTCGAAGCCTCGGCGGTGGTGGTGACGCTGGTGCTGCTGGGCAAGTGGCTGGAGGCGCGCGCCAAGCGCCAGACCACGGCGGCCATCCGCGCACTGCACGCGCTGCGCCCCGATGTGGCCCACATGCTGGGGCGTGACGGCGAGGTGGATGTGCCGGTGGCCGAGGTGATGGCGGGCGACCGGCTGGTGGTGCGCCCTGGCGAGCGCATTCCGGTGGACGGCAGCATTCTGGAGGGCCACACCCAGGTGGACGAGTCCATGCTGACCGGCGAGCCCTTGCCCGTGACGCGCGAGGTGGGTGCGCCCCTGACCGGCGGCTCCATCAATGGCGATGGCCGGGTGGTGATGCAGGTGACGGCGGTGGGCGCCGAGACGGTGTTGTCGCGCATCATCCGACTGGTGGAAGACGCGCAGGCCGCCAAGGCGCCCTTGCAGCGCATGGTTGACCAGGTGTCGGCCGTCTTTGTGCCGGTGGTGCTGCTGGTGGCGCTGGCCACGCTGCTGGGCTGGCTGTGGATGGGTGCGGGCTTTGAGCTGGCCATGATCCGTGCCGTGGCCGTGCTGGTGATTGCCTGCCCCTGCGCACTGGGGCTGGCCACGCCGGCGGCCATCATGACGGGCACGGGGGTGGCGGCAAAAAATGGCATTTTGATCAAGGACGCGCAGGCGCTGGAGCTGGCCCACAAGGTGGATGTGGTGGCGTTTGACAAGACCGGCACCCTGACCGTGGGCCGCCCACGGCTCACTGCCTTTGAGGTGGTGCCCGGCCAGGACGAGGCGGCCGTGCTGGCGGCCGTGGCCAGTGTGCAAAGTGGCAGCGAGCACCCGCTGGCCCGTGCAGTGGTGGTGGCTGCGCAGGAGCGCGGCCTGCAGCCCATGGCGCCCGACAGCGTGCGCGCCGTGCCGGGGCGAGGCACCGAGGGCGAGGTGCAGGCCCGCAGCTACCTGGTGGGCAGCCTGCGCTGGATGGACGAGTTGGGCGTTGGGCTGGGCGCGCTGGCGGCGCGGGCGAAAAGCCTGCAAAACGATGGCGCCACGGTGTCGGCCCTGGCCGAGCGCACCACCGACGGGTTGGCCCTGCGTGCAATTTTGGCCTTTGGCGACGAGCCCAAGCCCGGGGCGCGCGAGGCGTTGGCGGCGCTGCGCGCGCGCGGCATTCGCACCGTGATGATTTCGGGGGACAACCGGGGCGCTGCCCTGGCCATGGCGCAGCGCCTGGGGCTGGACGCCGCCGATGTGCGCGCCGAGGTATTGCCGGGCGACAAGGCGGCCCAGGTGGTGGCGCTGCAGCAAGGCGATGGCGAAGAAGCCCACCCGGGGGGGCAGCGCCCCAGCGCAGCGGCCCAGCATGGCGCCCACATTGTTGCCATGGTGGGCGACGGCGTGAACGACGCCCCGGCCCTGGCCGCTGCCGACGTGGGCATGGCCATGGGCAACGGCACCGATGTGGCCATGCACGCGGCCGGCATCACGCTGATGCGGGGCGACCCGATGCTGGTGGCAGCCGCGCTGGACATCTCGCGGCGCACCGTAGCGAAAATCCGGCAAAACCTGTTCTGGGCCTTTTTCTACAACGTGGCCGGCATTCCACTGGCGGCGCTGGGCTACCTGAACCCGGTGGTGGCCGGGGCGGCCATGGCGCTGAGTTCGGTGAGCGTGATGGCCAACGCCCTGCTGCTCAAGCGCTGGCGCATGTGACCACCGCGACAGTTTGGCGCGGTGCGGTCACCAATGTCTGGCAAACTGCAACGTTTTGTTGCATGTCCGTGGCCATCACAAGCGGCCGGGGCGCTTTTCAGACATTACGGAGGACACACCATGAATCTCTTATCGCTCATGCGGCTTTTCACCATCCGCTTTCGGATGCTGGGTGCCATTGCCGTCGTGCTGGGGCTGTTGGGCCTGTTGGGCGGTGCGGGCATGCTGGGCATGTTCCGCATCCACGCCATGAGCGAGGACTTCATGGCCAACTCGTTTGCCGAGGTGAGCCACATGGCCGAGCTGCGTGGCGAGATGGGGGCCATCCGCCAGCATGAAAAGGACATGATCATTGCGTACGAAAAGCCCGAGAGCGTGAAGGCGGCCCACACCAAGTGGCTGGCCAGCCTGGAGCAGTCGAAAAAAGTGGCGGCCCGCTTCCTTGAAGGCCCAGAGGACGCCGACAACGCCATCGCCCAGGCCATCGTCAAGCGCCTGGACAGCTACCGCGACCAGTTTGCGCATGTGGCGCGCCAGCTGGAAGCCGGGGGCTACGACACGGCCACCATTGCCAACCGCATGAGCGGCAAGGCGGTGGCCGAGTTTGACGAGGCCGACAAGCTGCTCAAGGAGCTCGATGGCGTGCTGCGTGGCGAGGTGACAGCGGCCGTGGCCGACCAGACCGATGTGTCCAACCAGACCCTGTGGCTGTTTGCCCTGGCGGTGCTGATCACCGTGTTGGTGGTGGTGCCCACCACGCTGATGAACATGCTGTCCATCTGCCGCCCACTGGCTGATGCCCGCCGCATGGCGCTGGCGATTGCCGGTGGCGACCTGTCGCAGCACATTGCCGCCGAGGGCAAAGACGAAGTGGCCGACCTGCAGCGCGCATTGACCGACATGCAGCAGGGCCTGGGGGCGCTGGTGGCGCAGGTGCGCGATGCCAGCGGCAGCATTGCCACGGCCAGCCAGGAGATCGCCACGGGCAACCAGGACCTGTCGCAGCGCACCGAGCAGACCGCCAGCAATGCCCAGGAAGCGGTGGCTTCGCTGTCGCAGATCACATCCAACGTGCAGCAAACCGCGTCGTCGTCGCAGATGGCCAACCAGCTGGCCAGCTCGGCGTCCAGCACGGCCACGCGCGGCGGTTCGGTGGTGGCGCAGGCCGTGGCCAGCATGCACGAGATCTCGGCATCGAGCCGCAAGATCGGCGACATCATCGGCCTGATCGACTCGATTGCCTTCCAGACCAACATTCTGGCGCTGAACGCTGCCGTGGAAGCGGCCCGCGCGGGTGAGCAGGGCCGGGGCTTTGCCGTGGTGGCCAGCGAAGTGCGCAGCCTCGCGCAACGCTCGGCCGCGGCGGCCAGCGACATCAAGGGGCTGATTCACAACAGCGTGACCGCCGTGGACGGTGGCGTGCGCCATGTGGAAGATGCGGGCGCCGCAATGAAGGAAATCGTGGCCAGCGTGCAGCGCGTGGGCGACATCATTGGCGAGATCACTGCCGCTGCCTCGGAGCAGTCGGCCGGCATTGGCCAGGTGAACCAGTCGGTGGGCGAGATCGACCGCATGACGCAGCAGAACGCGGCGCTGGTGGAAGAGTCGGCCGCCGCCGCCGAGTCGCTGCGCGAGCAGGCGGCCCGTCTGTCGAAGGTGGTACAGCAGTTCCGCCTGGCCGATGAAGGCAACGGCATGGCGTCCCTGTCCCGCATGCCGGCCTCCGCGCCGGACCGTGCCTTGATCGGCCGCGCCACGCCCCAGCTGGCGGGCTGAGCGACCGAGGGACCAGCGGCAGGCCGCTGGCTTGCCGGTGCCCCAGAAAAAACGCCGCCCGAGGGCGGCGTTTGCTATTTATTCGATAGCTGTAAGCGCTTTATGAACAAGCGCTGTAGCCACTTTTGATCTGAATTTTACGTCTCAGTACAGCGTGGGGTAGTCGGTGTATCCGGCAGCGCCGCCGCCGTAGAAGGTGGCGCGGTCGGGCTCGTTCAGGGGCGCGTTCTTTTCCAGGCGGGTCACCAGGTCGGGGTTGGCGATGAAGGGTCGGCCAAAGGCCACGATGTCGGCGCCGGCGGCCACGGCGGCATCGGCCAGTGCGCGGTCGTAGGCGTTGTTCACCATCCAGGCACCCTTGCCGCCGGCCTTGCGGTACACGGCCTTGAGGGCGGCGTAGTCAAACGGGCGGTCGGCCAGCTCGCGGGCGCCGCCGGTGGCGCCTTCGATGATGTGCACATAGGCCAGCCCCAGCGGGGCGAGTTGGGCCAGCAGGTAGTCAAACAGCTGCTGGGGATTTTCGTCCACGATGTCGTTGGCGGGTGTCACGGGCGACAGGCGAATGCCGGTGCGGCCCCCACCGATTTCATCGACGATGGCGCGCACCACTTCGAGGGTGAGGCGGGCGCGGTTCTTGATGCTGCCGCCGTAGTCGTCGGTGCGCTCGTTGGCGCCGGTTTTCAGGAACTGGTCGAGCAGGTAGCCGTTGGCCGCGTGGATTTCCACGCCATCAAAACCGCAGGCAATGGCGTTGCGCGCGGCGTGGCGGTAGTCCTGCACGATGCCGGGCAGCTCGCCCAGATCGAGCGCGCGGGGCATCGAGGTGTCGGTGAAGGTGGGCACCCCGTCCTTGAGCAGCACCGTCTTGGTGTGCGCGCGGATGGCCGAGGGCGCCACGGGGGCGGCGTTGCCCGGCTGCAGGTCGGTGTGCGAGACGCGGCCCACATGCCACAGCTGCACCACGATCTTGCCGCCTTCGGCGTGCACGGCGCTGGTCACGCGCTTCCAGCCATCGAGCTGCTCGGTGCCATACAGGCCGGGCACGTCGGCATAGCCCTGGCCTTGGGGGCTGATGGCGGTGGCCTCGGTGATCAGCAGGCCGGCGCTGGCGCGCTGCGTGTAGTAGGTGGCCATGAGCGGCGTGGGGATGGCGTCGGGCGCGCGGTTGCGCGTGAGCGGCGCCATGGCGATGCGGTTGGCCAGGTGCAGGTCACCGGCCTGTACGGGTTCGAACAAAGAGGGCATGAAAGGCTTTCGTCGAGAGAGTGAAGAGGGCTTGCCCGAGGGCAGGGCTTGGCATAAGGGTACTGCAGCGCCGCAAACGCTGCAGTACGCGGCGGACAGCACGGTCAAGCCATTGTGTGCTAAACGCATGGCGGCAAGAAAACGGAAGCTTCAAAAAAGATAGCTGTCAGCGCTTTATACATAAGCGTTACAGGCCATTTTGCGCATATTTTTCGTGTGCGCGCATGCAAACCCATGCGGAGCCCGCAGGCACAATCAGCACCCATGGAGACCAACCCCACCCGCGACCTGCAAGGCGTGCGCGCCCACCCGGTGGGCGTGGTGCTGGCACTGTCGCTGGGGGCCGCCGTGTCGCTGGGCATCACGCGTTTTGCCTATGCCTTGCTGCTGCCCGTGATGCGCGCCGACCTGGGCTGGAGCTACACCCTGGCCGGGGCCATGAACACCGTCAATGCGCTCGGTTACCTGCTGGGCGCCCTGGCCGCCCCCGCGCTGCTGCGGCGCCTGGCGCCCGGCACCCTGCTGCTGTGGGGCGCGGTGCTGGCCACGCTGTTCATGGCCTTGAGCGGCTTCTTCATCGAGGCCGCCCCGCTGCTGCTGCAACGCCTGCTGGCGGGCGTGGCCAGCGCCGTCATCTTTATCGCTGGCGGGCTGATGGCGGCGCGCCTGGGCGCCCTGGACGTGGGCCGCAGTGGCCTGCTGCTGGGCCTGTATTACGGTGGCGTGGGCTGGGGCATCAGCGCCTCGGCGCTGCTGGTGCCGCCCGTGCTGGCCGTGGCCCCGGCGCTGCACGGTTGGACCTGGGCCTGGTGGGCGCTGGCAGCCGTGTGTGCGCTGGCCACCGCGGTGCTGGTGTGGCCCGTGCGGGCGCTGCGCGGGCTGACGGCGCCTGCAACCGCGCCCGCCCCTGCGAAAGGCCTGAGTGTGGGCGCCAGTGGGGCTGAGGGCGCGAAGGCCGTTGCGCAACACGCGGCGCCCCCTTCGGCCGCGCCCGTGCCCGCCGTGCCCCTGCGCGCGCTGGCACCGGCCCTGCTGGGCTACACCTTGTTTGGTGTGGGCTACATCGGCTACATGACCTTTGTGGTGGCGCTGCTGCGCGAGCAGGGCATGGCCAGCGGCACCGTGACGCTGTTTTATGCCTTGCTGGGGCTGGCGGTGGTGCTGTCGTCGCGCATCTGGGCGGGCTTGCTGGACCGCAGCCGCGGCGGGCGTGCGCTGGCCCTGCTCAATGGTCTGCTGGGTGTGGCCACGCTGCTGCCGGCACTGACCTCGGCCTGGCCCGTAGCGCTGGCTTCGGGCCTGCTGTTTGGCGGGGTGTTCCTGGCGGTGGTGGCCTCGACCACCGCGCTGGTGCGCCACAACCTGCCGCCCGCGCAGTGGGCCGGCGGCATCAGCGCATTCACTGTCGTGTTCGCTGCCGGGCAGATCGTGGGGCCCACGGTGGTGGGCTGGATTGCCGACGGCCCCGGCGGGCTGGCGCGCGGCCTGGTGTATTCGGCCTGCGCGCTGTGGCTGGGGGCGCTGGTGGCAGCGCGCCAGCGGCCGCTGGCACTTACTTGAGCAGGCCTTCGGCCTTCATGGCCGCCTGCACGGCGGGGCGGGCGGCCACGCGGGCCTGAAAGGCGCTGAGGTTCTTCACGCCCGAAATGTCCAGGCGCACAAACCCGGCCCAGTTGGCCACGGTGAACAGGTAACCATCGGCCACGGTGAACTGCTCGCCCATCAGGTAGGGCTTGCCCGCGAGTTGGCCATCTATCCACTGCAGGCGCTTGAGTAGGCGCTCACGCACTTGGGGTTGGTAGTCGGCAGGCGTGGCGGGGTTGAACAGCGGCCCAAAACCCTGGTGGAGTTCGGTGCCGATGAAGGTCAGCCACTCTTGCAGGCGGTAGCGCGCCATGGAGCCATTGGCGGGGGCCAGGTTCTTTGCGGGCACCTGATCGGCGATGTACTGCACGATGGCGGGGCCTTCGCGCAGGCGCTCGCCGTTGTCCAGCTCCAGCACGGGCACATAACCCAGCGGGTTGATGCTGTAGAAATCGGTGCCGTCCTGCAGTTGGTGGCTTTTGGTGCTGACCAGCATGGGCGTGCAGGCCAGGCCGGCCTCGTGCAGGGCAATGTGGGCAGACAGGGAGCAGGCACCGGGCGAGTAGTAAAGCTTCATGGGCGAATCCTTGTGAACAAATCGGAACTTGAGCGCCCGATGCTATGCGCTGCGCCGGCTTTTTGCTGGCGCGGGGCAAGGCTGGCAGGGATACCCGGGCGCGCAACTGGTGCCCTCGAAGCCAGCGGCAGCCGTGCAAGGGCTACCCCCGCCGCAAGGGCTGCGTTCCCTTTGGGCTGCACGGGTGGGCATCCCCTTGAGGCTGAGGGCCGCAGCTCCGAGCCTGCCTGTGCAGGCCATGACGTGCGCGAAGGTCTGGCGCCTCTAGCAACCGCACCGAGGCGCCGCAGGCGACACAGGGGTTAGGTGTTCCAGCCGGGCAATTCGCGCTGCACTTTGCGCAGCAGCGCCGGCCAGGCAAACGCCCCGCCCAGGCCACCCGTTTGCACGCGCATGGCCTGGGCCACGCCGCTCACGATTTGTGGGTTCACGTCGATCAACTCGCCACCGGCCTGGGCGTCGATCTGTATGCGGCAGGTGTTCTCGAAGGTGTACATCGACAAGAACGCATCGGCAATCGTCTTGCCCACGGTGAGCAACCCGTGGTTGCGCAGCATGAGGAAGTTGGCCGCGCCCAGGTCGGCCTGCAGGCGCGGTTTTTCTGCATCGCGAAAGGCTACACCCTCGTACGCGTGGTACGCCAGCGAGCCCAGAACAAAGGTGCTTTGCTGGCTGATGGGCAGCACGCCGCCCTTTTGCGCGCTGACGGCCACGCCCGCGCGCGTGTGGGTGTGCAGCACACAGCCCGCCTCGGGCCGCGCCTCGTGTACGGCGCTGTGGATGACAAAACCCGCAGGGTTTACCGGGAAGGGCGATTCGTGCAGTTGGTTGCACTGCATGTCCACCTTGATCAGGCTTGACGCAGTGATCTCGTCGAACATGAGGCCGTAGGGGTTGATGAGGAAGTGGTGCTCGCCCACGCCCGACACTGATTCGGACAGCTTGGCGCTGATGTGGGTGAAGACCAGGTCACTCCAGCCATACAGCTCCACCAGCCGGTAGCACGCGGCCAGGTCGCAGCGCAGTTGCCATTCTTCGGGGCTGACGCTGGCTTGCAAAGAGGGGATGTTGAGCATGGTTTTGTCTCCGCGGTTTGGGGAAAGGTAAGACGCGCCACTGTAGGGCGGCGCGGCGCAGGCGGCTGTCCGGCAGGCTACACGGGCGACAACAGCTGCCGTGCCATGACTATGCAAAAAATAATAGCAGCGAGCGCTTGCTGGATAAGCGTCAGAGCCTTATTCGATTCAATTTTTTCCGTCTGGCGGCTTGCGTGCCTCGTCGGCATGTTTCAGTGATCGATGCGCGCATCTTCGTCCGCATCAGGGGTGGGTGAGGACTTCCAGTTCGTCCAGGAAGCGCATGGCCTGGTCGGCGTCATGCCCGCACATTTCGGCCGAAGGCATCAGCCCGCTGCAAACTGCCGGGCGCCCGGGTTGCCCAAAAATGAGGCAGCGTGCGTCATCGCCCAGTTGAATGCAGCGCACGCCCGCCGGTTTGCCGTGTGGCATGCCGGGTATGGGCGAGCTGATGGAGGGGGCGGTGCAGCAGGCGCCGCATCGGGGGCGGCAATCCAGGGGTATCGGTTTTGATAGCTGCTTGCGCTGGTCAGGCGGAGGCCAGAGGCCGTTTTGGCTTGAAATGATCAGCCAACCGCCGGCTGCAGCCGCTCTGCAGCCCACAGCACCTGTTCTACCACGGCGCGCACGCGGTCGCGGTGGGCGGGCTGGACGAGGGTGCCGCTGTCGTCAAACGCGGTGCCTGCGCCGCCCAGCGCAAACGCGCGGGGCGCCAGCCAGCATTCCAGGTTGATGAGCAGCGGGGCCAGATGGCTTTGCGAGCGCAGGCCTCCCAAGGCGCCCGGTGAGGCGCTGAGCATGCCCACGACCTTGCCGCGAAAAGACCGGGTGCCGTCCTGCCAGTCGGGGTGGCCCTGGACGGGGCTGGATGCCCAGTCGATGGTGTTCTTGAGCAGCGCGGTGTAGCTGCCGTTGTACTCGGGCGAGCAGATGATCCAGGCCGGGTGGTCGTGCAGCACCTGCTTGAGGCGCAGCACATCGGCGGGCGTGCCTTGCGCTTCCAGGTCGGCGTTGTACATCGGAATGTCAAAGTCGGACAACTCAAGCGTTGTGACCCGGGCACCCGCTTCGCGCGCGATGGCGGCAGCGGCGTGGGCCAGCTTGCGGTTGAAGGACTGCTGGCGGGTGCTGCCCGCAAAAACGAGAAGTTGTTGGTGCATGTCTGGCATTGGAGCACAGGCGTGTGGCGGAGGTGCTGGCGGGCTGGTCATGGCCTTTGACGGCGCATGGGGGCTTGTGCCGCCCCTTTGTTGCAACGCCTCGGGGCCTTGCTGGCGGGCGGTGTTTCACGTGAAACGGTCTGCCCCAGGCGCGCAGTGCAGGTGTGCTGCAAAGGTTGTCTGCAGCGGGGGCGGGCGTGTGCCAGACAAAGGTGGGAAAATTGCGGGTTTCTCGCAGCGGGGCCTCAGGGTTGGCAGGCGGGGCGGGCCGCTGCGGCGGGTGCTCGGTGGGTGTTTGGCCAGAATTTGGCCCGTGTGGTGTGTGTGGTGTGTGTCGTTATGGGCCGGTGGCCCCGGAGTTGTCCGATGTTGTATCCCCAGGAATTTGATGTGATCGTTGTCGGCGGAGGCCATGCCGGCACCGAGGCCGCGCTGGCCGCAGCGCGCATGGGCAGCCGCACGCTGCTGCTCACGCACAACATCGAGACACTGGGGCAGATGAGCTGCAACCCCAGCATCGGCGGCATCGGCAAGGGCCACCTCGTAAAAGAGGTGGACGCGCTGGGCGGGGCGATGGCGCTGGCCACGGACGAGGGCGGCATCCAGTTCCGCATTCTCAACAGCAGCAAGGGCCCCGCCGTGCGGGCCACGCGCGCGCAGGCCGACCGCATTTTGTACAAGGCCGCCATCCGCCGCATGCTGGAGAACCAGCCGAACCTGTGGCTGTTTCAGCAGGCGGTGGACGACCTGATGGTGGAGGGCGATCGCGTGGTGGGCGCCGTCACGCAGGTGGGCATCCAATTTCGCAGCCGCACGGTGGTGCTGACGGCGGGTACCTTCCTGGACGGCAAGATCCATGTGGGGCTGAACAACTACGCAGCTGGCCGGGCGGGCGACCCGCCAGCGGTGTCGCTGTCGGCACGGCTCAAAGAATTGCAACTGCCGCAGGGCCGCCTGAAGACTGGTACACCACCCCGGCTGGATGGGCGCAGTATCGACTTCTCCAAATGCACCGAGCAGCCCGGTGACGGCATGCCCGGCGGCGTGAACGAGGGCACGGTGCCCGTATTCAGCTTCATGGGCAATGCACAGATGCACCCCCAGCAGGTGCCCTGCTGGATCACCCACACCAACGAGCGCACGCACGAGATCATCCGCAGCGGCTTTGACCGCAGCCCCATGTTCACCGGCAAGATCGAGGGCGTGGGCCCGCGCTACTGCCCGAGCGTAGAAGACAAGATCAACCGCTTTGCCGACAAGGACAGCCACCAGATTTTTCTGGAACCCGAGGGGCTGACCACGCACGAGTTTTACCCCAATGGCATTAGCACCAGCCTGCCGTTCGACATCCAGTACGAGCTGGTGCGCAGCATGCCGGGGCTGGAGAACGCGCACATTCTGCGCCCCGGCTACGCCATCGAATACGACTACTTTGACCCGCGCGCGCTGAAAGGCAGCTTCGAGACGCGGCAGATTCAGGGTCTGTTCTTCGCCGGGCAGATCAATGGCACCACGGGCTATGAAGAGGCGGCGGCGCAGGGCTTGTTCGCCGGGCTCAACGCCGCGCTGCAGTGCCGGGGCGAGGCGCCCTGGCTGCCCGGCCGCGACGAGGCTTACCTGGGCGTGCTGGTGGATGACCTCATCACCAAGGGCGTGACCGAGCCTTACCGCATGTTCACCAGCCGGGCCGAGTTCCGCCTGCAGCTGCGCGAGGACAACGCCGACATGCGCCTGACGGAAGCCGGGCGCCGCATGGGCTTGGTGGACGATGCGCGCTGGGAGTCTTTCAGCCGCAAACGCGATGCGGTTTCACGTGAAACCGAGCGCCTCAAAGCCACCTGGGTGAACCCGCGCAACCTGCCTGCGGCCGAGTCGGAGCGGGTGCTGGGCAAGAGCATCGAGCATGAGTACAACCTGTTCGAGCTGCTGCGCCGCCCCGACGTGAACTACGCCAACCTGATGTCGATGGACGGCGGCAAGTACGCTTCGGCCGATGTTTCACGTGAAACGTTGGGAGAGCTGAGCGTGCCCGTGGTGGAGCAGGTGGAGATTGCTGCCAAGTACTCGGGCTACATCGACCGGCAAAAAGGCGAGGTGGAGCGCGCCGCACATTTCGAAAAGCTGCGCCTGCCCCCAGACCTGGACTACATGCAGGTGACGGCTCTGAGCATCGAGGCGCGCCAGGTGCTCAGCCGCCACCGGCCCGAAACCCTGGGCCATGCCTCGCGCATCACGGGCATTACGCCGGCAGCGATCTCGTTGCTGATGGTGCATTTGAAGAAGGGCGGGTTCAAGGAGTTTGCGGTGGCCCCGGCTTTGCCTGCCACGGCCGAAGGGCAGGTGGTGGCATGACGACAGCAGCGGTCCACAACGACGCCCTGCGCAAGCAGCTGCAGGCGGGTGTAGACGCCCTGGCCCTGGGTCTGACCGAGGCACAAATCACCCAGTTGCTCGAGTTTCTGTCCCTGCTGCAAAAGTGGAACAAGGTCTACAACCTCACGGCCGTGCGGGACCCGCAGGAGATGCTCACCCACCATCTGCTCGACAGCCTTGCGGCGGTGGGGCCGCTGCGCCGCCATGTGGTTGCGCAGACTGGCGAGGGCGGGGGGGGCGTGCGCCTGCTTGACGTAGGCTCGGGAGGTGGATTGCCTGGCGTGGTGTTCGCCATCTGCTGCCCGGATGTTGACGTGAGCTGTGTCGATACCGTGGGCAAGAAGGCGGCGTTCATCCAGCAGGCGGCGGTGGCCCTGAAACTTCGCAACCTGCATGGCGTGCACGCGCGGGTCGAGACCCTCACGACGCCGTTTGACATCATCAGCTGCCGCGCCTTTGCCTCGTTGCCCGATTTTGTGACCTGGTCACAGAGTGCGCTGGCCATGCCGCACGGGGTCTGGCTGGCCATGAAAGGCAAGCACCCCGCAGACGAAATCGCCGCCTTGCCCGCCGAAGTGCAGGTGTTTCACGTGGAACAGCTCACCGTTCCGGGGCTGGATGCCGAGCGCTGCATTGTCTGGATGAAGCCCGCCTGACGGATCTTTTTGAGGCGAGGCAAGGGTGGTCGCGTAAACTCGGGCTCCGGTCCGCAGCGCTGCGCAGACCTTCCAGCCTTCCAGAGGAATCCCACATGTTCGGCATTGCAGACTACGGCGCCTTTGTCGCCGCCATTGTGTTGTTTCTGGCCATCCCGGGCCCCGGCAACCTGGCGCTCATCACCTCCACCAGCAAGGGCGGCGTGCGTGGCGGTCTGGCGGCCACGCTGGGTGTGATCGCGGGCGACCAGGTGCTGATGTGGGCGGCGGTGGCTGGTGTGGCGGCTTTGCTGGCCACCTACCCCACGGCTTTCCATGCCGTGCAGTGGCTGGGCGCTGCCTATCTGGCCTGGCTGGGCTTCAAGATGCTCACGGCCAAGCCGGGTGCCCAGCCCATCCTCAACATCCAGCCGCGCCATTATTTCAAGCAGGCTGCACTCATCACCTTGCTCAACCCCAAGGCCATCGTGTTCTACATGGCGTTCTTCCCGCTGTTTGTGGACCCGGCACGCCATCAGGGCATGCTCACCTTTGGCGTGATGGCCGCCACCATTGCCGCCCTGACCCTGGCCTACGGCCTCACCGTGGTGCTGCTTACGCACCACCTGGCCGAGCGCATGCGCGCCAACCCCCGCATTGCCCGCGTGCTTGAAAAAGTGGCCGGCGTCTTTTTGATCGGCTTTGGCATCAAGCTGGCCATCTCCAAATAACCCCCACCACCACAGCATCCACATGGCCAAGATTTTTTGCGTTGCCAACCAGAAGGGTGGCGTTGGCAAGACCACCACCACCGTCAACCTGGCTGCGGGCCTGGCCAAGATTGGTCAGCGCGTGCTGATGGTCGACCTGGACCCGCAGGGCAATGCCACCATGGGCTCGGGCGTGGACAAGCGCAGCCTGGACCTGACGGTCTATGACGTGCTGCTCGAATCTGCGTCGGTCAAAGAGGCAGCAGTGCTGTCCGACAAATGCGGCTACTGGGTGCTGGGTGCCAACCGCGAGCTGGCCGGTGCCGAGGTGGAACTGGTGGCGCTGGAGCACCGCGAAAAGCGCCTCAAGGCCGCGCTGGCCGAGGTGGGGGGCGACTACGACTTTGTGCTCATCGACTGCCCTCCGTCCCTGTCGATGCTCACCCTCAACGGCCTGTGCAGCGCCCACGGCGTCATCGTGCCCATGCAGTGCGAATACTTTGCGCTCGAAGGCCTGACCGATTTGGTCAACACCATCAAGCAGGTGCACGCCAACCTCAATACCGACCTGCAGATCATCGGCCTGCTGCGTGTGATGTTCGACCCGCGCATCACGCTGCAGCAGCAGGTGAGCGACCAGCTCAAGGGCCACTTTGGCGACAAGGTGTTCAACAGCGTGATCCCGCGCAACGTGCGCCTGGCCGAGGCGCCCAGCTATGGGCTGCCGGGCGTGGTGTTTGACCCGGCCGCCAAGGGCAGCGTGGCCTTTGTGGAGTTTGCGCAAGAGATGGTCGAGCGCGTGCAAAGCATGCCTGCAGCAGCAAGTTCCATGGTCAAAATGCCCTCTGGCGCTTGATGGATAAGCGCTGATAGCTATCAAAACAATAGTAATGAAGGCGTCCAACATTTTGCTGCTGCCCGGCTGGCAGAACTCTGGCCCCGACCACTGGCAAAGCCTGTGGGAGGCCCGCCACGGCTACCACCGCGTCGAGCAGCACGACTGGATGCGCCCGCTGCGCGGTGACTGGTCGGCAAGGCTGGAAGAAACCGTGGTCGATGCTGACGGCCCCGTGGTGCTGGTGGCGCACAGCCTGGGCTGCATTCTTACCGCCTGGTGGGCGGCGCATTCGCCCAACGCCCACCGCGTGCAGGGCGCGCTGCTGGTCGCCCCCGGCGATGTGGAGCGCCCCGATCTGGCCGCGCAAATCCACGGCTGGGCGCCCATTGCGCGCCAGCCGCTGACGTTTCCCGCCGTGCTGGTGGGCAGCCGCAACGACCCGTATTGCAGTTATGAGCGCGCCGAAGGCCTGGGCGAGGCCTGGGGCGCACGCTTTGTCGACGGCGGCGCACGCGGCCACCTCAATGCCGAATCCGGCCTGGCAGACTGGCCCGAGGGCCACCACCTGCTGTACACCCTTTTGAAAGATTGACGAACATGGTCACCAAAAAACCCAAGGGCCTCGGCCGCGGACTCGAAGCATTGCTGGGCCCCAAGGTGGCCGAGGCGGCTGAAAAGGCGCAGGCCGCCGATGCGGGGCTGCCCAGCAGCCTGCGCCTGGATGACATGGTGCCCGGCATGTACCAGCCGCGCACCCGCATGGACGAGGGCGCGCTGTACGAGCTGGCCGAATCCATCAAGGCCCAGGGCATCATGCAGCCGATTCTGGTGCGCCGCCTGGTCGAGGGCGACAACGCGGGCCGGTACGAAATCATTGCGGGCGAGCGGCGCTTTCGTGCGGCGCGCCTGGCGGGGCTGGACAGCGTGCCCGTGCTGGTGCGCGACGTGCCCAACGAGGCCGCCGCCGCCATGGCCCTCATCGAGAACATCCAGCGCGAAGACCTCAATCCGCTGGAAGAGGCGCAGGGCCTGCAGCGGTTGGTGAAAGAGTTCGGCCTCACGCATGAGCAGGCCGCGCAGGCCGTGGGCCGCTCGCGCAGCGCCGCCAGCAACCTGCTGCGCCTCTTGAACCTGGCCGAGCCCGTGCAGACCATGCTGATGGCGGGCGACATCGACATGGGCCACGCGCGTGCGCTGCTGGCGCTGGACCGCGCTGCGCAGATCACCGCCGGCAACCAGATCGCCGCCCGAAAACTCTCGGTGCGCGAGGCCGAGGCCCTGGTCAAAAAGATCGGTGCCGAGTTCAACCTGGTGGCCACGCGGCCCAAAAAGGAAAAATCGCGCGACCTCAAGCGGGTGGAAGAAGAACTCTCGGACCTGCTCATGGCCGAGGTGGAGGTGCGTGTGAAAAAGCGCGTCAAACGCAATGGCCGCATGGAAGACATGGGCGAGCTGTCCATCCAGTTCGGCTCGCTGGAAGCCCTGAACGGACTGATCGACCGGCTGCGCGGCAACGCCTGACCCGGCCGAACGCAGGGCCCTTGCCCCACATGGTTCGCCGCTTTTTGCCATGGCCCTTGCCGGCGCTCTTGGCCTGGGCGGCGGCGTGGCTGGCGTTTGTGGCCCTGCAGCGCGCGCACCTGCCCGCGGCATGGGCGCTGGTGCTGGCCTGTGGCCTGGGCACGGCTGCCAGCGTGTTGGGCGGCACCTGGTGGCAGCGTGGGCTGATTGCGGCGGGATTTCCGCTGTCGCTGGCCCTCACGGGTGCGGCGGGCCTGCCCGCCTGGGCCTGGCTGGTGCCGCTGGCCCTGCTGCTGCTGGTCTACCCCCTGAACGCCTGGCGCGCGCGTGCTCGATGCGGGCTGCGGTCTGGGCGACGGCCTGATTGCGCTGCGCCAGGCCTACCCCCTGGCCCGGCTGGAGGGGCTGGAATGGAGCCGACCCCTGCGCTGGCTGTGCGCCCGCCGGTGCCCCTGGGCGCAGATGCACTGGGGCGACATGTGGCGTGCCGACTGGAGCGGTTACCAGCTCGTCTACCTGTTCCAGCGCCCCGAAAGCATGGCCCGTGCCTGGGCCAAAGGCTGCGCCGAAATGGCCCCGGGCGCCTGGCTGGTGAGTCTGGAATTTCCCGTGCCAGGGGTGCAGCCGCATGCCCGGCAACAGGCGCCTGGAGGCAGGGCGGCGTGGGTTTACTGCACGCCCCGGGAGGGCCGGATGAGCGACACCACCAAGGTGACGACCGTGAGCGGGATCACAAAGCCCAGCATCACGGCCGAGTAGGTGTGCAGCGCATCGTGCTGCTGCGCGGCCAGGATGAGGTAGGACACGTAGGCCGCGTAGTAGCCCAGGAACACGGCGCCTTCCCAGCGGGCGATCTCGCGGCCCGACAGGAAGATGGGCAGGCAGGCCAGCGCCACGGCCAGCATCACCCAGATGTCGAAGGCCATCAGCGAGGGCGCCACGACCAGGCCTTCGCTGCCCGCCGCCAGTCCGGCCAGCCCCAGGCAGCCCAGAATGTTGAAGGTGCTGCTGCCCACCACGTTGCCCACGGCGATGTCGCGCTCGCCCTTGAGGGCGGCGGCCACCGAGGTGGCCACCTCGGGCATGGAGGTGCCCGCTGCCACGATGGTCAGGCCGATCACCAGGTCGCTCACGCCCAGCGCCTTGGCAAACACCACGGCCGCGCCCACCAGCCAGTCCGAGCCCAGCACCAGCAGCGCGAGCCCGGCGACGATGAGCGCGATCTGCACCGGCATGCGGGCATCCCAGGCGCCGGCAGCGGGGGCGTGGATTTCGGCCTCGAACTCGGCCTGGGCGGCCTGGGTTTCCCGGCGCGACTGCACCACCAGAAATACGGTGTAGGCCAGCAGCAGGCCAAACAGCAGCGCGGCGTCGGTCAGGCTGATGCGGCCATCGAGCCCGAGCACCAGCAGCAACAGCGAGGCCCCCATGAGGATGGGAACCTCCTGCCGGATGATCTGCACATGCACCACCAGCGGGGCGATGAGGGCGCTCAGGCCCAGGATGAACAGCACATTGAAGATATTGCTGCCCACCACATTGCCCATGGCCAGGCCGGTCTGGCCATTGAGCACGGCCCCGGTCGACACCGCCATCTCGGGGGCGCTGGTGCCAAAGGCCACGATGGTCAGCCCCACCACCAGCGGCGAAATGCCAAACGACAGGGCCAACCGCGAAGCGCCCCGCACCAGCAGGTCGGCCCCCACCACCAGCGCGGCCAGCCCTGCGGCGAACATCAGAAAATGCAGCATCAAAACACCAGCTTCAGAACCATGAGGGAATCGAGTGTGCCCGCTGGGGAGCAGGGCCGTCCACTGTGGGGTATTGGGCCGGCCCCGGCGCTGCGGCGTTCACACCTTCTCAGGCGGGCCGGTGCATGCGGAACAGTTGCTCTGGCCCCACCGTGAAATAGTCGGCCGGGCCGCCCCCGCGCAGGATGTGGCCGGCGCCTGCCGTGTCGTACACGCCGTCTTTCAGCAGCGCCTTGGCGATGTGCACGGCCACCACTTCGCCCAGCACCAGCCAGGTGGGCACCTTTTCACCGTCGATGCCCTGCAGCTGCACGATCTGTGTGCTGCGGCATTCAAACGTGACAGGGCTTTCGGCCACGCGGGGTGGGCGCACTTTCTCGGAGGCCAGGGGGGTGAGGCCCGCCAGCTCAAACTCGCTGACTTCGGGGGGCACGGCGGCGCAGCTCTGGTTCATGGCGTCGGCCAGATCGTGAGTGGCCAAATTCCACACAAACTCGCCGGTGGCCTCGATGTTGCGCAGCGTGTCCTTGGCGCCAATGCTGGCAAAGCCCACGATGGGCGGCACGTAGTTGAACGCAGTGAAGAAGCTGTAGGGCGCCAGGTTCAACGCGCCCGTGGCGCTTTGGGTGGAGATCCAGCCGATGGGGCGGGGACCCACGATGGCGTTGAACGGATCGTGCGGCAGGCCGTGCCCCAGGCGGGGTTCGTAGGTGTGGATGTCAGCGGTCATGGGCAAAGGAGCGGTAGGGGGAAGCGGGGTTTCTCAATATTTTGGCGCCAGAGGCTCTGCATTTCATCGCCTGCCGGGCCCGTATTGCTGTTAATTAGATAGCTGATAGCGCTTTATCTGCAAGGGCTACAGGTCAAAAACGTTCAAAGTTTGACGCGACCAAGGGG